>JAAEXZ010000179.1 GCA_017879645.1 Nitrosomonas sp. | reverse complement strand
CTGCTTTCTTGTGGCCATGTCCCACCTCCAGTTTCAGGGTATTATTCCTTAACTGGGTTGGTCACATCTATTCGACCACTTCAATGTGCTGGTACACCTTTTTATTGAGATTGGACACCGTGCCGGAGGACACCCGGGTACCCCACAGGGCTTCCGTAATATCCTCCACCCGGCGAACGGAAACGCCTGCCAGGTACATCTGGACAATGGCCTCCTCAATGGACATATCCCGGCGACGGTAGCGTTCAATGATGGCGGTCTCGAAGGTCTGCCTGCGCAGTTTGGGAACTTTCACTTCCACTTCACCGGCCTTGGTGTGGAGCTTGCGCTTGTAAGTGCCAGCGCGGGTATCCACCCGGTCCGGTGAGTGCTCGTAGCGCTGGGCTTTGCACATCTCATCCGCTTCGGCATCCAGCATGGCATTCAGGGTTTCCTCCACGGTGCCCCTGACCATCTCGTCCAAGTGGCCCCGGATCTCGCTCTCGTCGATGCGTATCACTTTACTCAATGGCTTTGTGCTATCGTTCATACGGGTGGTCCTCTTGGGTTTGTACAGTTCTTTCGCGATTACTGTTTTAACAAACCGGGGCCACCCCCTTCAAAAAATGTGCAAAATCACTACTGTCCGGACATTTACGTGAACAAATTCAATTGGTTATGCAGGGCGGGATTCTCCGGTGTGATTTCGATATTCGCAAGCAGTTGATTGAGCGGAGTTTTTTCGAAAAGTGTCAGACTCAGGATTTGTAGAATTGTGTAGAGCGAGGCATCTGAACCCAGGCGTTTCTTTACGATAGCGACGAGCACATACACAGCGATGGCGATCCACACCTGCGACTTGACGGCGTTTTCCGACGTTCCGAAAAACGCCTTGATACGCAGGTGCTGTTTGATCCACTTGAAGAACAACTCCACCTGCCAGCGGCAGCGATACAGGTTGGCGATGGTCACTGCGGGCAGGTCGAAATTGTTGGTGAGAAACACGAGCAGCTTGTCGTGCGTGGGATCGTAGAATTTCACTCGCCGAAGGTGC
Organism: Nitrosomonas sp.; assembly: GCA_017879645.1. GTDB lineage: Bacteria > Pseudomonadota > Gammaproteobacteria > Burkholderiales > Nitrosomonadaceae > Nitrosomonas. The sequence goes on along the minus strand of JAAEXZ010000179.1, from coordinate 1,597 downwards.
ACCGGATAATCCAGTTGGGAGCGTACACCGCTCAGCATGATCGTCTGGTCGCACCGCAGGCCGGTACGCTTGTCGACGGGATGCGAGTGGACGCGGCGAAATTGCAGATTGGACTTGGCGCGCGTGACGAAGAAGGCTTGGGCTTGGTGCAGGACATACAGTCGCGCGAAGTCGACGTACCCACGATCCATGATGTAGAAACTGCCGGCCTCGAAGGCGATCTGATCGAGGATGTTCACGTCATGCAGCTTGCCATCCGAGATGTGGATAAAGCTGGGAATGTTGCCGCGCAAATCGAGCAGCGTATGAAGTTTGATGGCAGCCTTGGTTTTGCGGAATCGCGCCCATGGGAACACGCTCAGACACAGGTCGATGGTGCTCGAATCCAGCGCGTAGACGGTATTGTCCAGCTCCACCGCAAAGCTGTCGTGCGCATAAAGACTGCGTGCGGTGTGAATGAGGCTAAGGGCGAAGTCCTGGTAGATGCGCCAATCGCGCTTCTCGTTGGCATCGGCTAATGTGCTGCGCGCAATACCACCGCGAATCCCCAAGTGATAGAGCTTGGTCGAGTTGGCTCGCAGGCAGGTTTCGATATCCCGCAGGCTCTCGCGGTACGTCAACTGCGCGAAGGCCATGCTCAGGAACTGATCGAGATGCGAGAAACTGAGTGTTGGATAGCGACTGGGGTACTTGGCAACGCAGCGCCGGAACGTGTGCAGTGGCACATGATCCATCAATTGGGCGAACACCAGCCTTCCCGCATGCATAAATCCGCTCCCGGACAAATCCGGCAGCATTACGCAAGTTGAAATCGATAACAGCCATGAACGCCATATTTATTTGCTGTATCAGCCACTTACATCCGGACCGACGTAGAATCTCCGGACACTAGTGTGTTTAATCTTAGTTTAGCGTCAAGTAGTCAGTAATTTATAACAGTTAGGTCGTGAGTTTAAATGGCGTTTCCAGTGGAAACACCGCAAATCATGATGAGATTAATGTTCAATTGAGAAGGGAGGCCGTGGGAAAAAAAGGGGAATCCACTTCATGCACAAACCGAAAATCGGTACCTACTCGCTGAGAGTAGTTGGAAATGGGATGTTCATCCGAAACTGTAGTTCATCTCGTTTGACTTTGTTCCCACTCGCATTGTCGATGCTCAAGGAGTCGCAATGATTCTTGACGCCTACGGTGCTGAGCTGGTGAATGAGCGTCTCTAAATCCTATTGATTGGTTGATACCTAAGACTTGTGTCAATCAAATCGATTAGTTGACGGGCGTACGTCTATTAAAGTACTTACCGATTTAATGTACAGCATAATCGGAGCTAAAATGAAGTCCTGAAATTCATAAATTAAAATACATTTAAGATTCGATCACCGAGTACATAAAAATAAATCGCAGTAGTAAAAGAAGGGGAGTAACTGGTCAGCAAAAGACATTACCTCTTTGGCGAGGGCCCATATGAAAAAAACCTAATCATTTTCATAAATTATGGTTTTACCCCTATCGAGAGTTCGAATCCTGGCCTGACCGCCACACAGTCTGCAGTAGAGACAGAGACCCGCATGTCTCAATGCAGAATGTCGGAAAAGCC
>JAAEXZ010000178.1 GCA_017879645.1 Nitrosomonas sp. | reverse complement strand
CCGATGGCTCGCAGAACCCGCTCATCGTCCTCGACAACATCGAGGTCAAGCAGATGACCGAGGATCTGACCACCTTCATGCTGACCAGCATCACCGGCATCGCCAAGGAGAAGCGCAAGAGCGGCACCGACAGCGAGACCATCACCGAGCGGACCAAATGCCTGCTGAACACCACCGGCATCGAGCCGCTGTGCGGGGAGCTTTCGGAGATACTGTCAAGGTCCTTCGTCATCAACTTCGACCTCGCCAACCAGGCCAGCGACTGCTTTCTGGAGTCGGAGGTCATCTCCGCCATCCAGCAGAACCGGGATCTGATCATTTCGGCCATCATGAAGCGAACCAGCCATGTGCTGGCAATGATCCGGGACGGAGCCCAGAAACAGGTCATGCGCCTGCTGCACCGAACCATGCCGACCCATGGCAAACGCCGGTGCAACGATTATCTGAGCCTGATGTACCTGATGATGCTGGCCGGGTCCGAGGAGCACGAGGTGACTACCGGACTCGAGGATCTGAGCCCGCTGTTCATCGAGCAGATCCATTCCATCAACGATACCAGCCAGGAGATGGCGCGAGAGTCGAACCCCTTCGCAACGGCGCTGGCGTCGCTCTTCCACGCTTATCGGAACGCGGTGGAGCTGGATGAGAAGGCCCGCTACGGCGAGGACGACCGGGCAAACCATGTGGTGGGGTTCATCGAACGCTACCAGGTGAGGTTCGAGAACGAGAACACCATGGAACCGGTGTCGGCGGGAAGACTGCTCGCTGCGCTGCGCAGGGTCGGCCGGGAATTCAACCTCGAGTTCGAATACAAGAAGCCCGCTCAGCTCGGTCGGCGCATCAGCAACGACCTGGACGTCATCCGGGACGCCGGGTTCGACATCGACCGGCAGCGCAACGCCCACACCAAGAACTTCGAGTACCGGATCTGCCACAAGAGCAGGTAAATGGAATTTTTTTGCCCAAACTGGATGATATGACGACACTGAACTTTATCAAAATCAAAGGCAAAACTTGACGCCATCATCCTGTGATGCTAAGTTAGAAGTAAATTTATATGGAGGTATACCCTTGAGAATCTAACGGAAACGAGCCTTCACGAAATTTTCGTGTTCCCATTTTGGATCGTTAAATTATCCAAAAAATGGCGTTCTGTTTCCGTAGATCTTGGGTGGCTTCAGCGTTTATGATTTGAATGCCACGTTTAAGACGTGGCATTTTTTATTTTAGCTGATTCCATGGGAATGGGACGTCCAGTATGTTTTGTTACAGCATGCTTGGAGGTCAACAATGTCAATATCTTTTCAAAACGTTACCTTTTCTTATGATAGTGCAATATCCTCATTGCTTGAGGATATCACAGTTCATCTTGCGGAAGGATGGACAGGAATCGTAGGGCCAAACGGTGCAGGGAAAACGACTTTTCTGCAACTTGCGGCAGGACATCTACAGGTACAGCAAGGGACTATCAAACGGTCCGGACATATAGTTTTCTGCCCGCAGCGCACTGACGATGTTCCGGCACAGCTATCACTTTTGATTTCTACGGTTGAAGCAGAGGCATGCGTACTGCGTGGAAAGCTAAGGATTGGCGATGATTGGGTAAGTCGCTGGCAGACACTAAGTCATGGCGAGCGTAAGCGTGCTCAAATTGCTGTCGCTCTCTGGCAACAACCGGATGTCCTTCTTCTTGATGAACCGACCAATCATATTGATATTACGGCCCGTGAGCTGCTTATAGAAGCGCTTACATCATTTCGTGGTATTGGTCTGCTGGTTAGCCATGACCGAGATTTGCTTGACCTTCTTTGCCAGCAATGTATTTTTCTCGACCCCCCTCAAGCCATAATACAACCTGGCAATTATACGAAAGCTGCCGCAGATGTTAAACGGGAAGAATCAAGTTTGCAGGATAGACGTCATAGTTTGCAACAAAACCTGGAACGATTAAAGGACGAGTCGAAACGTCGCTGCGCTAAAGCCTCACGCGCCAACAAAAAGAAATCGAAACGTCATTTGGCACGTGGTGACAGCGATGGGCGTGCCAAAATCGACCTGGCTCGTGTTTCAGGACAGGATGGTCATGCCGGGCGTCTTGCTAAGCAATTAAAAGGTCGTATAAAGCATGTGCAGGAACAAATTTCTGATATAAAAATCAAGAAACGCTATGCAACTCATTTCTGGATCGATGGTTCCGTCTCTCCACGTCGAATCCTCTTTACTATTCCTGCTGACATAATCGCTCTCGATGAATCAAGAAAATTGCATATACCAGAGATTACAATGCTACGTGACGATCGCATTGCTATTACTGGAGCAAATGGAATGGGAAAGACAACTTTTATTCGACATATTCTTAACCACATAAATATTCCTAATGAGCATTTGGTATATTTACCGCAAGAGATTGACATGATGAAAACCCGAAAAATCATGGCAGATGTAAATCACCTTTCTCATGAACAACTTGGTAAAATTATGACAGTGGTGAGTGCTCTTGGGTCACGCCCTGAACGACTGTTACATAACCTTGATATCAGCCCAGGTGAATTGCGCAAGGTGCTATTGGCGCTTGGAATTATTCGTCAGCCGCATTTAATTGTTATGGATGAACCGACAAATCATCTCGATCTTCCAGCAATCGAGTGCTTAGAGAATGCCCTGA
>JAAEXZ010000177.1 GCA_017879645.1 Nitrosomonas sp. | reverse complement strand
TGGCTTTGCTCAAATGCGCTAAAGATTCATACCCCATTTGTTCAAGACGAGCCACAACTGTAGGGCCAATGCCTTTGACAGCAAGGAGGGCTTTTCTTTCAGATGGCAAGAATGGCATCGCAGGCTCCAAAAATATCTAACGCCTGAGTTAAGCCGGACCGCAGCCGGCGAGTGAATCACGCGCGAGACCGCGAAGCGGTCTCGGCTTGAACGAATTGTTAGCGCGCACCGATAAAGAGTGATACCAAGACTAGAAGTCCAACTATGCAGCCGAACCAGGCTGCCCGCCGGGCCGAACCTAACAGCAAACCTAGCGGCAAAAGCCCGACAAAGAAGATCGTGACGCCGAATGCGTCCGCCTGGGCACCCTGCAATGCTGGAAGAATGCCGTACCGGGTTGAACGCGCCGGCGCGTAGTGTGTTGCAACGGCCAACACACCGATTCCGCTGACCACCAGCGTCATAAGAACAGCAAGCACTTTCACTGTCGCTGGGATGTGTTGCGAGGGGGTTTGCATGCGCGCTAACGAACCAAGGTAAGCGGCGGCTGGAAGCCGTCCGCTTGAGCGATTAGTTAGGTATCATTTTCCTCAGCCCAGTTTTCTTTCTGCTCAATAAAAATATCGCCAAGGTTTTGGCCACTACTATTTAGAAGCCCCCAAAGATCAGTATAGAAAAAGTGGTCAATTGTTTTGATATGCTGTGAAAGCAAGGCATCCGCAACCATATTTGGACGAATGTCACAGTAATACACACCATCCAACGAGTTTAGCTTAATTGTATATGCCTTGAAGTGACCAGGCAAAAATGTTGCACTTATCCCATATTCATTTTCTCGCTTCGTCTTTTTTCGCTGAACGTCGTTCAAGAAAATTGCAATATGAGGCAAAGTAGTATCAGTTAGACGGCTATAAAGAAACTTATCCATGAAGACCTTGTCAATTCGGTCTTTACTGGATGTTTTCACCGATCCAATAATTTTTAGTTCGGAGTCTTTGCTTAACAATAAATCATGCTGGTAGCTGGATTTGAAAAGCTCAGTTCCATCCACATCTTTTACCGGAACCTGCATCGTTCCTGATACGCAATCCACATTAAGCGACACTATCAGCAACCGAATAAGTCGTTCAAACAAATCACCATTTACTTTCCTAGCTTGGTTTGATTTCCCAGCAGGTAATCCATCTAGTGCGGCGCCAATAGATTGTTGAAGCGTGTAGATGGTACGAATCAGGTTTTCTCGCAAATCATCCGATGGCCGCTGACCATCTCGCAATTTTTCAAGCGTCATGCTGAACTGTTGTGTCGCTTGGCCGAATTCTTCGGCATCGTACATAAGTCTTGAATTCAACGGTCGCGTGATATTGAAATTACCCTCTTCTCGGTACTGAAAAAATTGATAATGGCTTTCGTTCTGCGAAACTATACGCGCCTGCAATCCGGTATCGATATATTCCAAGTAGCGAGTGCAGAACTCAATATACTGCTCGACAGTGTGAAACCGCTCTTTGTTGGTGGCATGATTCACCAAGTCATAAAAATTCATCGGATAGACTCCCTTCGTTCTGCTGTTTTTCTATCGTGTGCTATCCATTCGTCCTTCGTCATACGTCGAACGCTTTCAAGCCTTTCAATTGCCCATTGGTTGTACTGTGGGTTCAAATCGCAAGCCATCCAATGCCGGTTAAGCTGCTCTGCCACAACTGCGGTTGTACCTGATCCAGAAAATGGGTCAATGACTAGATCGCCCTCATTAGAGGAGGCAAGAACAAACTTACGCAGCAACTCTTCCGGCTTTTGCGTCGGGTGCGGTGTTTTTTCTCCCATGCCGTTACATGTGGTCGGAATGTCAATCACGTCTTTTGGTTTGGCACCTCTGGGGTGTGGTGTCCAGTTGTCACGCTGTTTATTTCCCCCTTTACCATAAGCGCTTGTTTCTGCTTGCGGATGTGACGGGTATTTCAGCGTGTGCGCCCCGTAAGGGGTGCGCACATCATCAATATTTAATTTGGCCGCATCAGATTTTCGGAAATGGATGATGCTTTCGTGTGATCGCCCCCAATCTTTGCCTAAATTCGCCTTATTCTTGTAGTGCCATATAAGCCAGCGGCAATGCTTAAAGTATTTTGATGCTGGGTGTTTTAAATCAGCAAGAATTTCTGAGAAACCACATACATACAGAGACCCAGTAGGCTTCAAAATCCGGGATGCTTGCTTAATCCATTCAATAGACCATTCGATGTATTTTTCTTGGCTATCGAAATTATCCCATTCGGCTTTTTTGATGTTGTACGGCGGGTCGGCAAAAACAAGATCAACGCTTGCATCATCAAGAGACTCCAGCCAATCAAACGAATTACCTTGATACAAACGCCCATTTTGGTTTTCGTATTGCAGCTTGAAACCCTTGGAAACGGGGCTAAAAAGCACACCCCCGCTCGTGGGCTGGCGTAGTGCATCTTTAGTTTCGACTAGGGTAAGTTGTTCCATTATTTCTCTACTGCCATGAAGTGACACACATGATACCTAACTAGAATTGGACGACAAGTGTGCTGGTGTTCAAGGTCACCCAATCCCGACATGCCCTTGCGACGCACCCGCAGGCTCCATCTTCGCGCTGTTTAGGCAAGCCTAAAATTTCACGGATCGGCTGCCTTCTGCCAGGCGG
>JAAEXZ010000061.1 GCA_017879645.1 Nitrosomonas sp. | reverse complement strand
CATCACTGACCAGTGGCTGGTTGATTACAACGAATACCGACCGCATGAAGCGTTGGGTAACATCCCGCCGGTGCAGTTCATGCCTCGGCTAACCCGGGTTCCGAATCTCTATCGGACAATGTCTACTTGACGGGGGAGCTTACGCAATCATTGAGCAGGCAAGAAAACAGGGCATGAAAGCCGTAATTCCTCCAAAGAGAAACCGCAGAACACAAAGGTTTTACGATAAAGAACTGTATAAATTGCGGCATCTTGTCGAGAATGCTTTTCTGCATCTTAAGAGATAGTGAGGCATCGCCACAAGATACGCCAAAAACACCGCTTCTTTCCTTGCCGCTGTACAAATCAGATGTATCGCTCTCTGGGCAAATGTCTTGTGACTACACTATCTAGATCAATTTTCCGAGGAGACTACATATCCATAAAATAATTACTGCCCTATTTCAGGACTATGAATTAGTACATTCCGGGGAAGCAGCTTTTTTACTTCCCCGAATCAGTTTATAAACATCTAAGATGATCAGTTTCCAATTTGTCGTAATATTCGCCTTGTACCAAACTGATTTTGGTTGATTCAACCAAATCCGCCTGTTCTTTGTGTGCTACCCGTTCAAAGATGATTTGTCCATCATGAGCATCTTGATTTTGCCGAAGCGATGTAGCGGTTTTTAGCCATACTTCAGGTGAAAAATTATTGACTTTATTATCTGGAGCATTGATACGTAGGTAATCCGGTGATGCCCTGTCAATGAGATCTTGAAGTCCTGGCGCTGTGAAAAGTGAACCAATATTAAGTGCAATTTGATAACCGTGTTGTCGGTAATTATTTAAACCATGTAGTAACTGTGCATGGTGCAAAGCATAAAAACTATTGATAGACAACGAAATGGTAATATTTTTTGTCAGTAGACCGCATTTGAGGATGATCTCTTCAAAATAAGCCCCATGGTTTTGTTCGACCCCGAGCACATGTCTCGGATCGACATCAAGAAACAATGTACCTCCTAGGTGAGACAAGCTAAGGTAGTTGAGCATATGAACTGTGCGATTTAATCGATCAAGGCTAATGATCGATTGAAAATCGGCAGGTCGTGCGATGACATCAGTCAATAAAGTGCCACTCGGGGAAGATTGGGTTTGTTGCAAATAGTTGTCATCAGGTGTGACTGTAATTTGAGCGATGTGTCCGGTCAGAACTTCAAGATTACTGGCGTGACGTATCGGGGAGAATGCACTACTAATGCGAAATGGTCCAAAAATACCACTAACCAGTCCACTCTCAAGAATAAACGGACGATAGCCAGGAAGGTGTTCACTTTCGAATCGATCATTGAAATAATGAACAAGCTGCTGAGGTGGCATTTTCCCCCCGTACCATAATTGCTGGGTTAATGGAGGGAGGGTGGATTCGGAAATGGCGCTGTCAAGTCGATGAGAAGTAAGCATTTTGGGGCCCTCATGTAATGATGATGTTAGAGCGCAAACAATAAAGCAAATTCTTTTTTAAATAAAACGATATAATTAGATTTATATATCTATTAAATAGATATTAAACTGGTTTCATCCATACTTTGTATCCATGAACCTGAATCAAATTGAGTTACTTCGCATTCTTCAGGAGACACAACTGAATCTTTCCAAGGCAGCGGAAAGAATGCATATCGTGCAGTCAGCAGTGAGCAGGCAGTTGCAGTTATTCGAGGAAGAATTGGGTTCTCCGCTTTTTGAGCGGAAGGGTAAAAAACTGACGGCGCTGACACCATTGGGCAGTCGTGTGATGGCTGAAGTGGCTGCAATCAACCAGGCGAAGCTCAATATTCAGACAATTGCTAGTGACTTTCTCGATAGCAGCAAAGGAACGATACATATTGCAACGACGCATACCCAAGCCAAGTATTTTTTACCAGAACCAATTCAACGCTTCAGGGAAAAATATCCTGCAATCAGAATTTATATTGTTCAAGCCTCGCCTGAACAATTGATTGATCAGTTGCATGCGCATAAGGCGGATATCGCTATCTGCACCGAAAAAGTCAATGACGATGTCGACCTGGTTACGCAGCAGTGCTATGAATGGCATCATGCTGCGGTCATGCCGAAAGGGCATCCGCTGTGTGAAAATGAACTGACCTATGCACGCCTGACGAGTTTTCCTATTTTGACATATAGCTTCGGATTTACCGGGCGATCCGCAATCGAGCGGGCATTTCAGCAGTCGGGAACACAACTTGATGTCATTCTGGCTGCAGCCGATACTGATGTGATCAAAACCTATGTACGCATGAATATGGGAATAGGCATCATTGCACGTATGGCTTACGATGTGCATAACGATCAGGATTTGGTGATCAGGGATTTATCGCACCTCATTCCCAAGTCAATTACCAAGATAGCTTACTTGAAGCAAAATTATCTGCCCCTTTACTGCCAGCACTTTATTGCAGAGCTTTTGTTGGCCGCGAAACAGATCAAGGCCTAGTCATCATCATAACTGCATGTGATAATTCCAGTTTCAGGAAAGTAGTGTTAATTCATTACACTGTATGTGTTCAGTCAGAAAACAATGACGGGAGAGAAAGGGTTATGAGAAAAAGTAAATTTTCGAGTTGGCTAACCATTTTGCCGGGTATGTTTGTAATGCTGTGTTCCTTGCAAGCAATTGCCGATGTGATCACCGACTGGAATCAACGGGCTGGTGATATTGTGGTGAATGCCAATATCGGTCCACTTCCCGCTGATCGAGTGCTCGCAATTGTGCAAGCATCGGTATATGAAGCGGTCAATGCCATTACTCAGCGTTATCCGGTTCACAACGTTAAAGTCGAGACTGCACCCGGTGCTTCGATTCAGGCAGCGGTTGCAGCAGCCAATCGAGCAGCTTTGACGGAACTCGTGCCAGCTCAAGGTACGGAAATAGAAAAGGCTTATCAAACCGTGTTGACAGCGATTGAGAACGGAACAGCAAAGGAAGCAGGGATCCGTGTGGGCGAAATGGCTGCACGTGCCGTTCTGCAATTACGTCAGGATGATGGTGCATCGGGTGGGGAATCATATCGCCCTTTTACACAAGCGGGTCAATATGTTCCTACAGTCATACCAGAAGCACCGCAATGGCGGTATCGAAAACCGTGGCTGATGACAAGTCCTGAGCAGTTTCGACCCGGCCCGCCACCCGATTTGAGCAGTGATCTTTGGGCGCGTGATTTTAATGAAGTGAAAACATTGGGCCGCAAGAACAGTCAACAACGTACTAGTGAGCAGACTGAGATTGCACGTTTCTGGGAGGAAGTTATGCCACCGATCTATCATGGTGTTGTACGTTCGGTCGCAAATATGCCGGGCAGGGAAGTGACTCAGAATGCAAGACTTTTTGCCGCCGTTACACAGGCCTCAGATGATGCATTGATAGCCGTTTTCGATGCCAAGTATCATTATGGTTTCTGGCGTCCAGTAACTGCCATCCGCAATGCTGATATCGATGGAAACGATGCTACGGAGCGAGATGCTTCCTGGATACCTTTCATTGATACTCCCATGCATCCAGAATATCCCTGTGCGCACTGTATTATCTCTGCAGCGGTAGGCACTGTCCTGCAAGCTGAACTAGGCCAAACATCCACACCATTATTGACGACTTCTAGTAGGGCGGCTGGTGGTGTAACACGGAACTGGAATAAATTAGATGATTTTATGCAGGAGGTTGTCTCAGCACGAATATACGATGGGGTCCACTATCGTAATTCCGGTCAAGTCGGATCAGAGATGGGGCGAAAAATCGCGCAACTGGCTGCCAGAAAATATCAACTGGGTAAGCCTTAAGTTTTTTTATTTTTTACTAAGCTTGTATGCATATTGATCGCTGTTTAATGAGCGGTTTTTTGAGAAAGACACGAATATGTCAGGAAAACACTGTAAGGTTTGTTCAACGAAAAAAAGTCCAAGAAGTAGTCATGCCACTGGGATCTTTTAGAGACATGAAGTAGTACTTTCGTCAAAACTTATTGCAGCGTTTTCCTGACTATTAAAAGTTCGAGAGATTTAGGCTGTTTTTTTGCATAAATAAATCTCAAACCCTTTCCGCATTCCCATATCAATGATTTCATTTTCTGTACAGAATTCTTCGGACTTGAATACTGTGACATTGAATCCAGCGGACTCTAATCTATTTTTATAGTCAGTTCCATAAAGACGTTTATGGTCATGATGCCCATAAGCTTTTTTTCTTTCTTCTGGAGTAACTATTGATGGATCTTCATATGTGGAACTATTTGAGTAGTTGATTGGTACCAGATGTATTGACCATCCATTTTCTCTTTGAACTCTATATAGCTCGCGCATGGCTTTCAAATCATCGTTAACATGCTCGAGTACGTGATTACTAAATATGACATCAAATGAAGAGTCAGGATATTGGATGTCGGTCATATCGATTTGCACCATGGCGCGTGGAGAACCGATGTCCGCAGATAAGTAGTCAATATTGGGTAATTTCTTGATTTTTTCAAAAAAACAGTGCTCGGGAGCGAAATGCAGAACTTTGAGATTGTCTTGAAAGAAATTAGTGTGGCGTAACAAAAATGTCCAGAAAATTCTGTGCCTCACACCGGAGCCACAACTTGGACAGCTACTGGAAACGAACTGACTGTGCTTGTTTTCGCATATGGGGCAATAAACTTTGTTGCCAACATATCTTAATCTGTGTAACGCGTAATAAACGTTGATTGAAGGTTCGAATAGAGGTTTGGGGATTAACGATTTGATTCTTTGCCAATCTTTGTTCTGAGTAATTTCCATGATTTAATTCCTCTTTGAAAAGAATTTGCAACCTGGTGAAGATACATAAACAAGAAATGGTACGAACCGATCATATCATGAATGTTTTTAATTTTAGTTTTCTGATTGGGATTAATACAAAAAAGTGGATTTTATATCTTAAAGTTTAAGTTTATTAAAACATTGATATTAAATAAATATTATTAATTTTGGAGTAATAAAAAACCCCTTGAGAAAAACTTCTCTCAAGGGTGGGTTTGCTTGATTGACTAAATCTTCTTTATTGATTACAACATCGTATAAATGCAAGCTCGCTCAAGTAAGGTATCGTAATTTGTTGTAAATACATCCGTCCATGGTAAATCCAGTAGTTTTACATGAAGAGGAGAAGGTTCATATTCGTAATCGGGTATGACATCACGTAAAGCTTGATCAAGTGCAGGTCTTCCTGGGGCGGCTTGTACTTCATCGGCTAACTTTAGAACGTTCAGATATTTACCTTTATTATCAGGCTTTGTCCTATTGACCTTCTCATGAAACAAATCTCCCAGTTGCTGCTAATCTGGAAAACCACGAGTCGATGTGCCATTAGGTGAGGCATTTTTGCTAAACCCGGTACCAACCATAATAGCAGCATGACCTGACCTGACCTGACCATAAGCGCTCAGCTATTTCATTCAAATAGGGGCTGATGCTGCTTGGTATTGTTTTGTTACGGTATCATTTTTCACAGTAAAACCTCTTTGTGATTTCTATTTCTGAAATACAAAAACTTGATAGTTTCGTTCCAAAGCAAGGGATATAGGCATCAATGAAATCATCACCGCTCCACCAATACCACTTCAGCCACTATAACAGCATCATCCCTTCGATATTGCAATTCTACTTTCTCTCCCGCCTTCAATATCTCAAAGTTATGAATTTGTTTAGCATTTTCCTTGGGCATCTGCCTAATGCTACCAATTCCACCATCTGTTGGCGAAATTCTGGCGGGTAAGCAGGTTTATAGTTTTGTGTCATCTTACTTCTCCTTTAAACAGAACATAATCTGTCCGTTCAAAGGGGACAACTCCAACTCCAGTTCAATGGAGGCAACTTCAATACTGGGTTAAGCCATAAGGTTACGCTCGTATATACATCTAATTTTACAAATGAAACAATAAATCCGTCATGAAAGATAAAAAACATGACACCTCGTCTTAATCAGCGCGACTACATAGATAGGTGGCTGAAAGCTTCCGAGGTTTTTTAGGGAATACATCCATTTTTGAAAAGTAATAACGCGCTAAACCTTCACAAAGGCAAAGGGGTTTGCAAATGGATTAAATCTCCTTCTTATGCGCAGTATTTGTGGATAAAACGATTTTTTTACCGAAGAAGTATGGGAGCATAGTATGAATCAAATTGTACTGATTGCTTTACGAAGACCATATACCTTTGTAGTTCTTTCAATTCTGATTGTTATATTTGGAATCAGAGCGATACGGCATGCACCGACAGATGTTTTTCCCGCTATCAAAATTCCCGTAATTTCTGTAGTTTGGGCTTACGCCGGCATGTTGCCGCTGGATGTGTCCGGTCGTATCACTTTTTACTTCGAGCGCATGCTGACCTCGACGGTGGAAGGTATCTCAGATATCGTCAGTCAAGCGTACTATGGCATCAGCATCACAAATATTTTTCTTCAGCCCCATACTAACCTCCCTGGCGCTGAAGCGGAAGTCACAGCGATAAGCCAGACCATTGTCAACGCGCTGCCACCGGATATTTCGCCGCCGATGATCATGCGCCTGGAAGCATCTTCGGTAGCGGTTGCCAGTCTGCAGGTTACCTCAGATGAGATGACGCCGGCAGAACTCTATAATCTTGCTTATACGCAAATCAGACCCCTACTTGTAGTGATCCCGGGGGCGATTCTTCCGCATCCTTACGGTGGGAAGCCTAAACAGCTTTTGGTGTCCCTCGATAAAGACAAAATGTTGGCTCGTAATGTATCGCCAACGGATATCCATGCGGCCTTCGATCGACAGAATATCGTGTTGCCCGCGGGTGACATGAAGATCAAGCAGACCGACTGGATGGTTCAGACAAACGCAATGCCGCCGGATATCGATGAATTCAACAGTATTCCGATTAAAAGAGAAGGGAATGCCTTCGTTTTTTTGCGCGACGTCGCCGATGTTCAGCTTGCAGGTCCCCCGCAAACAAACTCCGTAATGGTGGATGGTAAACAGGCTGTCATTATTGTCGTCATGAAAAGTGGTGAGGCATCGACCCTGGACGTAGTCAACGGCATCAGGGCAGCGCTTCCGCGTATCAAGGAGATCGTGCCGTCTCATGTGGATGTCAAAATCATTACCGATGCATCGGTCTTCGTGAGGGAATCCATTGAGGAGGTAACGCATGAGATGGCGATCGCTGGTCTGCTTGTCGGTTTGATCGTCATGGTCATGCTGGGCTCATGGCGCCCCATGGTAGTCGTTACGACTTCAATTCCGTTGTGTATTTTAACTTCCCTTATCTTTCTGCAAGTGCTGGGTGAGTCGATGAACGTCATGACGCTGGGAGGATTGGCGCTAGCGGTAGGGATTCTTGTCGATGACGCGACAGTGATGATAGAGAACATCGATACCCACCTGGAGATGGGTAAAGAACTGGATGAAGCAATCATTGATGCAGCCAATCAGATCGTTATTCCGACGCTGCTCGCTACATTATGTATATGCATTGTCTGGTTACCGCTGTTCACGCTTTCGGGTGTATCGGGTTTTCTGTTCAAGCCGATGGCGCTGGCGGTGATATTTGCCATGCTGGCGTCCTTTATCCTGTCGCGTACGCTTGTACCGACCATGGCGAAATATCTGATTAAGCATCCTCACGCAGAAGAACACGAGAAGGAATTGCACCAGAGCGATGAAAAGCCAGCGGGGAGGTTTGCCGGTTTTCAGCAGAGATTAAAGCATCATATGGGAATTTTCTCTCGTTTTCAGAAGGGATTCGAGGCTCGCTTTCTTCAATTCTGTGCTTGGTATGGCGGATTGCTCGAATACACCATTGAAAATCGCCGTCGACTTGCAACGATCATGCTGGCTTTCGCGCTTGTCTCACTTATTTTGTTCTACTTCAACGGACGTGATTTTTTTCCTGAAGTCAGATCCGGAACTATTCAGATGCACATGCGGGCACCTCTCGGTACACGGATGGAATCCACAAACCGCATTGCCACGCTGGTTTCTAACGACATCAAGGAATTGCTTCCCGGGCAGGTCGAAGATATCGTCAGTAATTGCGGCATACCCGTCGGACCGCATAACCTAGCGTTTATTCCGACGCCCACCATCGGAACGCAGGATTGCGATCTCACAATTACCCTGTTCAACGAAAAATCGGCAGTGTGGGATCTCCGTGAAATTCTTCATAAAGGTTTGAAAGAGCGCTATCCAGGAAGTGAATTCACATTTCAGCCAGCCGATCTGATAGCAAAGATTTTGAATTTCGGTTCTCCTTCTCCGATTACTGTTCAGGTTAACGGGATGGATATATACGGGAACTACGAGTATGCGCGCCAACTGCAAGCCAGGCTGCGTAAAATCCCCGGTTCCTCCGATGTAGTCATCCAGCAAACCATGCGCACGCCAACCATGTTTGTCGAAGGCCAAAGAACATTCGGACTCGGCGTTAACAAGAGTGAAACGGATATTGCCTTGAATATGTTAGTAACCACTAACGGAACCCAGCAGATTGATCAGAAATATTGGTTGGATCTGAAAACCGGGGTTTCCTATCAGATCAACATATATAACCCTCAACCTCAGGTCGCAAGTGTCAATGACTTGAACACGATTCCCGTCAAAAAGATAGGGGATGGCGGTTTGGATGAGGATTATCAGCTTCTGGGTAATCTGACAAAGCTGTCGCCGGTGGGAACGCCTGGTCTGGTTACCCACAGGGGTATCATGCCGTTGATCGAGGTCTATGTGTCTGCCGAAGGACGAGGGCTCGGCGGCGTGCTGGATGATGTCAAGAAGATTGTTGATGAGATGGACGATCTAGTCCCTCGTGGTTCCGAAGTTCAAATCGCCGGTCAAGCCGCGAATATGGTTACCACCTATGGCGAACTGATTATCGGCCTCATAGCGGCTGTCGTGCTGATCTATCTCCTGCTTGTCATCAATTTTCAATCATGGCTGGATCCTTTCATCATCATTACAGCCTTACCTGGCGCTTTGGCAGGTATTGCCTGGGCTCTGTTCCTGACCCAGACGAACATTTCCGTACCGGCTCTGACAGGCGCCATCATGGCCATGGGAACGGCCACGGCAAATTCCATACTGGTCGTGTCCTATGCACGGGAGCGCATCCAAATTCATGGCGATCCGTTGTTAGCCGCGATTGAGTCAGGCAAAGCGCGTATTCGTCCTGTGCTGATGACCGCAGCAGCCATGATTATGGGCATGCTTCCGATGGCTATGGGAGGATCCACCAATGCGCCGCTGGGTCGTGCAGTTATTGGCGGCTTGACGTTCGCAACTGTGTATACCCTGTTTTTTGTTCCCTGTGTGTATGCCGTCATCTATTACAGTCGCAAGCGAAGCGCTTCTAAAAATGAGCAGCAAGACGCCCTTCAACAAGGAGACTCATGATATGGAGAAATCAAAACAAAAAAGCATGATGATTTTGGTGATCGTTCTTGGTGTCGTCTATATGGGTTATCGAATCATTGAATCCGAGCGAGACATGGCTTCTTTAACAGAGAAAGCGATTGAAAATGACACGCCGACGGTGGCTATCGTTTATGCCAAACCACTGCCTTCTACAGAAACTATCAAGCTTCCAGGAACTATCCAGGCTTGGTTTCAGGCGCCGATCTATGCCCAGGTATCCGGTTATGTGAAAATGTGGCACAAGGATTGGGGCGCGAGCGTGAAAAAAGGGGATGTCCTTGCCGAAATCTACGCGCCGGCTCTTGATGCCAAATACCGGCAAAGCAAAGCGGATCTGGAGTCGGAAGTAGCCCTTAATAATCTTGCTAAACTCACTGCGGAACGGTATATCGCCTTGCGTAAAAACCAGGCGGTATCCGAGCAGGCGATTTCGGTGAAGGTTGCCGAGGCAAAAGCCCAACAGGCAAAAGTCAATGCCGCCAAACAAAGAGTCAGTAACTATGAAGCATTAATTCGGTTTAAAACAATTGTTGCACCCTATGATGGCGTAGTCATTAACCGTAGTATTAATGTGGGTGACTTCATCAATAAGGAAGGCACTATCAGCACGCCGGAAGGTGAAGTCCGCAATCTTTTTACTGTCGCAGACATCAGCCGGTTGCGTTTGTTTGTCAATGTGCCTGAGGCATACGGTGCCGTTATGCATGATGGCTTGAAAGCCGATTTAACGGTGCCGCAATTTTCCAACCGGCATTTCACTGCCGAATTTCTAACTACTGCGCGCGGTTTCAATGAAAGTACACGCACGGTGGTCACCCAATTCGTGATTGAAAATGAAGAGCGGGATCTGTGGCCTGGCTCCTATGCATCAGTCAATCTGACTGTAGAGGTTGCGCATGATCACCTCTCGATTCCATCCAGCTCGATGGTATTTGATGAAATGGGAGTTCGAGTTGCCTATGTAGATGAAAACAACCGTGTTCGCTTCAAGCCGATCACGGTAACCAGGTTTCTCGACGCCACTGTCGAAGTAAGCGGGGGCGTCACAACAGAGGACCGGCTTATAAACAATCCCAGCGCTGCCCTGCTTGAAGGTGATTTGGTGAAAATCGTAACGCCCAGACCGGGATATGACATGATCAATGAACCAGTGGAATCACGTGAGGAGTCGAAATCAGCCTCACATTCAGAAATACCGGATCCGAGCCTAAAACAAGCGTTAAACAGATAGCATGCATCAAACGATCATTTCGATCATCTGACTATAACTGACTTGCGGTGTAAAAATGGAAACCATATTTTCAAACCTCTGTCGTCTCGGCGTAAGATTTGGTAGTTTCTTATTTCTGGCAGTCAGTCTGGCGGCTTGCAGTTCTCTTCCTTTTCCTGCATTTGATCTTTCGCCCAAATATCAAGAACCTCAATTCGTTGTTCCGGATTCTTGGGAGGGAACGAGTTCTTTCGTTAAGGCTAATCCGTCGGACGATGCACTCCGGCCCGACTGGTGGAAGCTATATAACGATCCAGTCCTTGACAGTCTTATAGAACAGGCGCTGGCAGCCAATCCAGACTTGCATGCTGCAGCCGAACGGTTTGTTCAAGCACGCAATGCCATGATGAAGGCACGATCTCGATATTTCCCCCAAATGGGCTTTGGGTTTGGTGGCAGCAATAACAGACAATCCGATCACACGCTCTTCCGGGCTCCCGGAGAACCTGACAGCGATACTCAAGTTCTGATGGATGGAATCGCATCCTGGGAGCCGGATTTCTGGTCGAAACTTCGAAATGCCGCACAAGCCAAAATCTATCGCGCTGAGGAACGCGCGGCTGATTATGGGCTGGCGCGCCTTATTCTACAGGCGGAAATTGCATCGAATTATTTCACCCTGCGTGGATTGGATGCGCAAATCGCGATTTACAAACAGTCGATTAGTCTCTACGAATACTCATTAACTGTTGTAGAGACTCAGTTCGAAGGCAAGATCGCTTCCGCTCTCGACGTAGCACGGGCTGAGTCTCTGTTGTACGCTACTGAGTCAAAATTGGCTCTGATGCATGGTGAGCGCAAAGTGATGGAACAGGCTATTGCAATTCTCCTTAATCTTGCTCCAGCCAGCTTTAAACTCGAACCGGTAGATAATCTCCTTACCGCGAATTTTAGCCTTCCACAGACAGTTCCATCTACTTTACTTGAACGCCGGCCCGATATTGCCGCAATGGAGCGCCGGATGGCACAGGCTAACCGCACCATTGGAATAGCACGTGCCGCCTTTTTTCCGGATGTATCCTTCCGTCTCGGGGGAGGGTTTGAGGATGCGGGGCTCAACTTGCTCAGCTTAGCTAACAGCTTCTGGGCCTATGGTTCTTCCTTTTCCATTCCGCTTTTCCAGGGTGGATACCGTCGGGCTCAATTACAACAGTCATGGTCGGCCTATCGCGAGACAGAAAATTTATATCGCTCGACCGTACTAAATGCCTTTCGCGAAGTTGAGAATAACCTGACTCAGACGCATTGGATCACCATTGCTGCCGAGCGACAGGATGCCGCCGTCGAAGCTGCACGTAAAACACAAAACCTTACCATGGAACTCTATAAGGGCGCTTTGGCGTCCAGTCTTGAACTCATTTATTCCCAACTCGGTACGCTGACGGCAAGTATCGATTCTGTACAGATCAAGACTGACCTACTGAAAGCATCGGTGGCGCTTATTCGTGCGCTTGGGGGAGGCTGGAATCGCGATCAATTACCCGCTGACCACGAAATTCAACCCTTTGGCATATTGCAATATACTGATCTTGATAAACCAGCACCAGCCGGAGAGATTGACGTTGATGCGAATCCTGCCGATAGAAACACCAAAAACAATAACTTGACAAAACCCTCAGTTGAGTCCTCGTACATAAAAGCACGTAAATCGCCTTAAGCGCAGAAGCTTTGGAGTTGTTTCCTTTGAACTAGCCCTAGTTTAAAAAAGAGATAGACCGTTAGATTTGTTGTTGTGATTTTCTTCTTTTCATGAACTTGTCTGTCAATAATGCAAGCAATAAAATGGTCACGGCAAATGGTATGACTTTGGCAAACATATCTTGATAGTTCGTCATTTGTATCCTCAAAGGATACTCGTAGTGTAGCGGCGGAACGCCTTCACCAGTGACGAACAAAGTATATTGTCCTTCATCCAGATTAAATTCTCCCTTGATGATTCCATCGGAATGATTGGTTGAATAAAGTGTCGTGACAGTTTCACTCAAGGCTTGGCCGCTACCTTTGACAATCTTGATACCTATGGGCATGTCGCGAAGTGCCTGATCGACAAGATCAAGGACCCATACAGTTTCTCCCACTTTGGGTATATCAGTGCAATACTCGGCTTCTGGATCGTGTTGAGGTTGGTAGGTGCTTAAATGGACCATGCTACCCGAAATGTTACGAACGCAAACATCAGCTTCTAAATTGACTTTCCCATGTGCTGTGGCAAACCCGGATTGTAGCGCTGTAGCTAGAACTACAGCAGAAATCCATGTTTTTATAATTCTGCCAGTCATATGATCTCCTACACAGTGGTTACAACAATAAACTTTCTGATTTTTATCCCATCCCTGATCATTACAGGGATGGGATGATCGCTACTACTTACAACAAACTACCTGATATATCTTTCACCAGATTAAGGCACAATCCGGTTATTGAGAATTTCTTTGCTTTGGTTATTCCAGATCACGTCTGTCAGGTTTGAATAACGGGTGATGATCTGTGCTGCAATCCCACCCGAAAACAGGCCTGCCCAGCCCAGAATCACAAAACCCCAGTGCAGTGGCGCACTGAACAGCTCTTCCATGAACCAGAATGCATGACCCCATTCGTTCAGTCCAACGTTTGGCAGAATCATCAACGGTCCAGCAATTGCCATAACCAACGGGAATGATGTGCCG
>JAAEXZ010000176.1 GCA_017879645.1 Nitrosomonas sp. | reverse complement strand
TTTCGATGAATCTCTGGCGGAATATGCTGACTGGGATTTCTGTTTGCAACTGGCACAATGGGGAGGATTTGTTTTCATTGATGCACTGACCGCGATCCACCGGGTGGCTGATCGGGTAAAGCAATCCGTGCCGGACAATGCAGAAGCTGAACGCGCGATTCTGACCAAATGGCAGTCACGCATGGAGGATGCGGTTTTTCAGGAACTGGTCAGACGAGTATGCGCTGGCATGAATTGGCAATCAGTGCGGAGCGGGGAGAATACGCCGGATGCCGAGATTGGCAGGTTGCAGCGCGAACTGGAAGATCAGTCGGATCGGCTTGCGGCATTGGGGCAAAAACTCGATAGCACGATTGCGTTGTATGAAAACTCCCGATCTTGGCGCATTACCAGCCCACTGCGCAAGCTTGGCACACACTGGTTGCGCATTCGGCTTGCCTGGCAGGGATTCTATCTTCTGAACCGACCGATGCAGTTCAAGGTTTTGGGGTGGTTGCTGAGCGGGCAGTTTGCGCAGGTGCGCCGAGCTCTGGTCCTGGCTTTGCAGCAGAAAAGTGCGAAGTCTGTGCATTCGGTTCAGCCTGTTGTCTTCGCTTCGCATGCATCGGACATTGCCGTCCTTGCCGCCATTGCCGGCAAAGGTCGATGTGATCATTCCGGTCTATAACGGTTTTGAATATCTGGAATCGCTATTCGACAGCCTGGCGCAAGCCCGTAGCTCACCGTTCCGTTTGCTGGTGGCCAACGATGCGAGTCCCGATCAGCGCATCCAACCCTGGCTGGAACGGTGCTTGCAGGATTTCCCTGATGCGGTTCTGTTGCACAATGACAGCAATCTGGGTTTCGTCGGAACGGTGAACCGCTTGTTTGAGCACGTGACTCATGATTTCGTGCTGCTCAATTCGGATGTGCAAGTGCCGCCATTCTGGCTGGAACGACTGTTTGCTCCTATGCTTACCAATCCGCAGGTGGCCAGTGTCACCCCATTCACCAATGCCGGAGCGATTTGCAGCTTTCCGTATTTTTTTACCGATAATGAATTACCCCAAGGGATGCAGGCAACGGAAGTGGATGGAGTGCTGGGGCGGCTTGCGGATGCCGTAGCAATCGATATTCCAACCGGGGTGGGATTTTGCATGGCAATTCGGCTGGAAGTGGCGAAGCGCATTGGCATGTTCGATCCTGTTTTCGGTATGGGTTATCGTGAGGAAAACGACTGGTGTCAACGTGCCAGATTATTGGGCTATCGGCATGTGATGGTGCCCAACCTGTTTGTTTACCATAAGCATGGTGGTTCATTTCCGTCGCAACAGCGCCAGGCTTTGGCAGACCGTAACGAACGCATCCTGCTTGAACGCTATCCCGGTCTGTTCGATGAATACCATGATTTCATCGGGCGTGATCCGGTGCGACCGGTTCGCGATTTTCTGTATCTGATGGTGCTAGCGAAACAAGCACAGCAGCCTGCACTGGTGGTCATCGATAATGTCATCGAGGGAGGTGCATTTGCCTACTGCCAGGAGCTGATCGCCAATACGCTGAAAGCAGGCACACCTGTTCTGCACTTGCTTGATGATTGCCGAACCGGAGAATTGCGCGCGGAATGGAAATCGCGTTCGGCGCAACTGAATCTGCATTTTCAGGATTATCCCGACTGGGAGCGGGTAATCGAGGGAATTCAGCCCGGTAGCATACTGATCAACAATATCTATTCCTATCGCCGACCGATGGATTTTTTGCACTGGCTGGGTAATCCAGCGATGCTGAAGGAAATTCCGGTTCACATTGCATTGCATGATTTCCTGATGCTGTGTCCCAGCCTTTTTCTGATCGATAGCGAACGCAAATATTGCGGTTTGCCTGAAAGCACGATTTGTAATCAGTGCTACAGTCGGCTGCCGCTGGACTTTCCCGGTGGCGCACATACCATCACAGAATGGCGGATGAGTTGGGAAAAAGTGTTTGCCAGAGCGGAAACTTTGGTGGCTTTTTCAAACAGTACTCGCGAACTGTATGCGCGTATCTATCCCGAGCATGCAACCAAGATTGTGGTGCGACCGCATTCGATGACGCATTTTCATCATTGGGCAGTGACAGTTGATCTGAACAAACCGCTGCATATCGGTATTGTCGGCACGATAGGCTGGCAAAAAGGCTGGAATATCGTCAGGCAATTGTGCGAAGTCATCGATGCCCAGAATTTGCCCTATCAGATCACAGTGATTGGTGCGATGGTACCGGCATTTTCTGCCCAGTGTCTGAATGAAACGGGGCGCTATGACAAAACGAAACTGCCTTCACTCATTGCACAATCTGGAGCCAATATTTTTCTGTTTCCGTCGATCTGGCCGGAAACCTTCTCGTATGTCACCCATGAATTGGTGGCTTGCGGTGTGCCGCTGTGTTGTTTTGATCTTGGCGCTCCAGCGGAAACGCTCGAGCACTATGCTGCCGGAATGGTACTCAGGCGGGACTCCAGTGCGCTTGAGATGTTGACGCAGATGGAGCAGTTTCGCGTTCGATTGTCATCTCGGACCGAGCAGTGACCGAACGATGAAAAGTCGCGTTAGTTTTTCAGAGTTTTTCTTACAGCGTTGTGCTTTCGTATCGGGCAGGCGCCCTGACCTGAACACTCCGGGGTAACCACGACATGAGTCGCAACAGGTCCATGCACGAACAGACCCGCGTATTCTGGATTGCTTTCCGCTGACGCCATGCGTGACCGATCCGACTGGCCGCATCGGTTTTGGCTCGAATGTAAGGTTCGAGACGACCGGTGGCTGCAAAGACGATTGCCAAACAAAAAATCATGACCAGATGCAGTGGAAGCAGCAGAGGCAATAACGGGCCAGGTACATTTTTGATGAATGTCCAGGTCAGATTGCGATGTCCATGGTAGATCGAGAACTCGCTGGAGCGACCGGTGATGCCGGAACCGACATGGTGAACCCGGGCTTGCGGCAGAAGCAGGGTCTGACCGCCCGCCAGCCGCAGGCGAAAACCCAGATCGACATCTTCAGAGTAAGCGAAATAGGATTCGTCAAAGCCGCCAAGTTGACGATAAACAGCGGTGCGATACACGGCGGCGGCCGCGCAGGCCGAGAAGATTGCCTGCGGATCGGCGGGTATCGTTGTACAAGGGGCGCCATGTGCCTGGCGCCAGTGCAATCCGGAGACATGATAGGCATCGCCCAGACCATCCAGACGGTCTGGTTGTCTGGCATTGATCAGTGCGCAACCAAAGCAATCCACGGCCGGATAATCAT
>JAAEXZ010000175.1 GCA_017879645.1 Nitrosomonas sp. | reverse complement strand
CTGATCTTTCTGAAAATGGCGGATGAATACAGCCAGCCGCCGTATAACCGCAAGGTGGGCATTCCCGCTGAATACAACTGGCAGAGTCTGAAGGCCAAGCGTGGCGCTGAGCTGGAGGTGCATTACGTGACGCTGCTGCGCGAGCTGGGCAATAAATCCGGAATGCTGGGGCAGATTTTCACCAAGGCGCAGAACAAAATCCAAGACCCGGCCAAGTTGTACCGTCTGATCGATATGGTGAACGAAACCCAGTGGGTGACGATGGGCGCGGATGTGAAGGGCGATATCTACGAGGGTTTGCTGGAGCGCAATGCGGAAGATACCAAATCCGGTGCGGGGCAATATTTCACGCCGCGCGCTTTGATTCGCGCGATGGTAGCCTGCGTGCGACCAGAGCCGGGAAAAACCATCGCTGACCCAGCCTGCGGCACGGGTGGCTTCTTTCTGGCGGCATATGATTTTCTGGTCGCTGAGCACCCGTTGGACAAAACACACAAAGCATTTCTGAAACACGAAACGTTTCATGGCAATGAAATTGTCGCAAGTACACGCCGCCTCGCCTTGATGAATATGTTTTTGCACAATATTGGCGAGATCGACGGCGACAGCATGATTTCACCTAATGATGCGCTGGTGGCGGATTCCGGACGCCGCTTCGATTACGTGCTGGCGAATCCGCCGTTCGGCAAGAAAAGCGCGATGAGCTTTACCAACGAGGAAGGCGAACAGGAAAAAGACGATCTGACGTATAACCGACAGGATTTCTGGGCAACGACATCCAACAAACAGCTCAATTTCGTGCAGCATATCCGCACCATGCTGAAAACGACCGGAAAAGCTGCCGTGGTGGTGCCGGATAATGTGTTGTTCGAGGGCGGGGCGGGTGAAACCGTGCGCAGAAAATTACTCGAAACCACCGATTTGCATACGATATTGCGTTTGCCTACTGGCATTTTTTACGCCAATGGAGTGAATGTCACCAACAATGTAAAACTGACCCACTAACGACAATTTAAAATTGACCCACCTGAGGCAAAATTGCCGCTGATGTTTTTATGGACAAGGCGGTGTAATTTAAATGTTGACTCAGGAGATATTAGTGGAAATTCATGTGTTACACCGGCAGGGCAAGAGCATTCGTTCGATAGCCAAAGCATTAAACGTTTCACGCAATACCGTGCGTAAATACTTGCGCGATATTGCCAGAACACCAACCTACAGCAGACGGGATGATCGACCCTCAAAACTTGAGCCATTCAAGACCTATCTGCTTGAGCGAATTGAAGCGGCCCGACCAGAGTGGATACCGGCAACTGTGTTGTTTCGGGAGCTTCAGGCCAAAGGATATGATGGCAAGGAAGGCATTGTTAGAAACTATATCCGGCAATTTAAGGTGATCCGGACCGAACCGGTGCGGCGCTTTGAGACTCCCTCAGGGCAGCAAATGCAAGTGGACTTTACCACTATTCGCCGTGGCAGGCAGAAACTAAAAGCTTTTGTCGCCACGCTCGGTTTTAGCCGAGCAACCTATGTGCGCTTTAGTGAATATGAACGCCAGGAAGATTGGTTGTCAGGTATTGAGAATGCATTATATTACTTTGGTGGCGTGCCTAAAGAGCTGCTGTTTGACAACGCCAAATGCATCATGATTGAGCGCGATGCCTATGGCGAAGGCCTGCATCGCTGGAATGCCAAATTACTTGAGATGGCTAAGGATTACGGTTTTAACCTCAAAGTATGCCGGCCTTATCGTGCCAAAACCAAAGGTAAAGTGGAGCGGTTTAACGGCTACCTGAAATCCTGCTTTATCACACCATTGGTTGCGTCACTCAAACAAGCAGGGCTGGCGCTGGATGTGGATATCGCAAACGCTCAGGTAGGCAACTGGCTGCATGAAGTGGCTAATCAACGTATCCATGCCACCACTAACGAAAAGCCTCAGGTCTTGCTGGAAAAAGAGCGTTTCAGTTTACAGCCATTGCCCGAGGGCATGATAAGTTGCCTGACAAGTATAACGATAAAGCAGCGGCAGGCCATACCGGTAGAAAGTTTCCAGCATCCGCTATCAGTGTATGATCAACTGTTGGAGGTGATGCGATGAATCTGCAATTACAACGCATCCTGCATGCCTGTGACGTATTAAAACTACCTGCTATCGCCACAGAATGGTCAGCAATGGCTGATCGCGGTGCCGCACAAGGTAATACCTTTGCCGACTTCCTCGACAATTTACTCCAGGTAGAGATAGAGGCCAGAAGGCTGCGCACGCGCGAAGTATTACTTAAAATGGCAGGATTGCCGGCCATCAAACACTTCGACGACTTTGACTTCCGCTTCGCCACCGGCGCACCACGTAAACAGCTACAGGAATTAACCAGTCTGGTGTTTATTGAACGTGCCGAAAACATTGTACTGCTCGGCCCAAGTGGCGTAGGTAAAAGTCATCTAGCTATTGCGCTGGCTTACAGTGCCATCATGCGTGGTATAAAAGTCCGTTTCATCACCGCAGCTGATTTAATGCTGCAATTGGCAACTGCCAAAAAACAAGGGAGACTGGATACGTATCTCAAACGCAGTGTGCTATCCCCTAAGCTATTAGTGATTGACGAAATAGGCTACCTCCCGTTTGGCAGGGAGGAAGCCAACCTGTTCTTCAACGTCATTGCCAAGCGCTACGAGCAAGGCAGTGTAATCGTCACCAGCAACCT
>JAAEXZ010000174.1 GCA_017879645.1 Nitrosomonas sp. | reverse complement strand
AGGCTTGCGTTTAGTCCAGTCATAGTAACCGCTGTGCGATACACCTAATGTTGCACATAGTATACGAGTCGGAAATTGCGCCTGGTTTGCCTTGATTAGTTGGTACACTTTCCCAATCAATCTTTGTTGTTTGCAAACCAGGCCGTAGCCTTTGCCAATATGTCACGCTCCATCTCCACACGCTTGAGCTTCTTACGCAATTCCAGCAGCTCCTGCCGCTCAATGGCACTCAAGGAAGCATTACTCGTTGCAGCCAAAGCATTTGCCTGGTTTGATCTAATGGGTACACCGGCTGCTCGACACCAGGTTTGTATCGACGTGTAGTGGCAACCAAATTCTTTGGATAATTGCTTGGGGCATTTGCCTAATGCTACCAATTCCACCATCTGCTGGCGAAACTCAGCCGGGTAAGCAGGTTTGTAGTTTTGCGTCATATTTCTTCTCCTTTAAACAGAACATAACGTGTCCGTCCAAAGGGGGCAACTCCATAACCAGTCCTTCACCACGCTGGTTGAGCAGTTTCGGCAGAACGTCCAAGAGACACTATCGGCAATCAGGACTATCGTCGCCGATGCGAAACTGAACGACAGCCAGAAAGTTGTTTTGATCGACGGCGTGCTGAATGAGAAATCGGCCAAGCCAGCGCAGGTCGAACAGCAAATCGACGAGTTCAAGCAATCTGCGGTAAAGATTCAGCAGGGCCAAGACTACTTTGCGTTATTGGAAACACGTTCACTAAAATTGCAACATCGCGTTGCCTACATTATCCGCCAGGTGCAGTTTGCGCCGAACTGTAGCAAACCTGCATTGTGGGCTGCATTATGCCATTATCAGCAACAGGACGGCAATGTTGACAAGAGCGCTCCCGTGGACTTTCTGGCCGAGGATCAGCGCGCGGCACTGACCGCTACCGATGGCAAATTTCGCGTTTCGTTGTACAAGGCGCTGTTCTTTGTCGAGGTCGCCGAGACCATCAAGTCCGGTGCGTTGAATCTGTTACACTCTGAAAAATTCCGCTCTCTCGATGAATACATGATCCAGAAGGCGGATTGGGAAGCCAATCGGGCCGAATATCTGCAACGAGCTCGGCTCGAAGGCTTTGCCGACTGCAAGGCCACCTTAAAAGCCCTGGAAAAAACGCTTGATGCCCGTTATAAGGAAACCAACCAGAACTTGATAGCAGGCAATAATCCTTGCCTGACGATACGGGCTGACGGCAGCTTCCATGTCAGCACCCCCAAACAGGAAGAGGTGGAATGCTTGTCTCTTGGAACTTTCTTCCCGGAACGGAAATATATTTCCATGCTTGAGATGTTGGCGACAGTGGATCATGCTACAAATTTTCTCGACGAATTTGAGCATTGGCAGATCAAGTATCAACGAGCCCGGCCAGTCAAGAAGATTCTCTTTGCCGGCATTATCGGTTATGGCTGTGATATTGGCCACAGCAAACTGGCGGAAATTTCCAAGCAAATCGATGATGGCGAGCTGGACAACGCGGTCAACTGGTACTTCTCGCTACAGAACGTCCAGGGCGCCAATGATCGCATCCTGCGATTGACCAATCGGATGAGCCTGCCGAACATCTACCGTAATCAGTCCGATGTGCTGCACACCTCCAGCGATGGGCAGAAAATCGAGGTGGCAGTGGATTCCCTGAACGCCAATTACTCTTACAAATATTTAGGCAAAGACAAGGGCGTTAGTGTGGTGACGTTCATCGACATGCGCGATCTAATGTGGCATTCCACGGTGATCAGCTCCGCTGAACGGGAGGCCGCCTACGTGATCGACGGATTGATGCACAACGACGTCATCAAAAGCGACATACATTCGACCGACACACATGGCTACTCAGAAGTCATATTTGCGTCAACCTATCTCCTGGATTTTGAGTTCGCACCGCGAATCAAGGGCGTTAGTCGGCAGCAACTCTATGCTTTCAAGCACCGAAAACATTACGAGGAACAAGGATACTTGATACTGCCAGACCACTATATTCGAGAAAATTACTTCGAGGATCAATGGGATGATGTTTTGCGCTTTATCGCAACCATCCGATTGAAGGTCACGACCGCCTCACAGCTTTTCAAGCGCCTAAATTCCTACTCCAAGCAGCACCCGCTGTACCGAGCCTTGAAGGAATTCGGGAAGATCCCAAAGACGCTCTTTATTTTAAAATACTGTGACGATCTTCAATTCAGGCAGGCAATCGAAAAACAGCTCAACAAGGTCGAGGGCTCGAACAAATTTTCCAAGGCCGTTTCTTTCGGTCATAACCAGGAGTTCATTCAAAGCGAAAAAGAAGACCAGGAGATTGCCGAAGCTTGCCGACGACTGATCAAGAACGCTGCTGTATGCTGGAATTACCTCTATCTCTCACAGGAGCTTGCATCAGAAAAAAACGAGGAACGCAGGGCGGAACTGATCGAAGCGATTCGTAACGGATCGGTCGCCACCTGGAAGCATTTCAACCTGCACGGTGAGTTCGACTTCTCGGATGAGCGAATGGTCGATTCGATGGGCTTGGCAGTTCCCAAAAATCCGGACTGGAAATCGGACTAAAATTGGGAAGCTCTGATTTGGTTCAAAGCCACGTCAGCTGTGGTGTTGAAAAAAATCCTATGGGACTTTGGTGTCGTTTGTTTAAATGCACCCTTTTTTGGGTGGTGGTAATATCCGGAACTAAAAAATAGATACGTCGCATGATGTTCTCCTTTTTAAGATAAGCTGATTT
>JAAEXZ010000060.1 GCA_017879645.1 Nitrosomonas sp. | reverse complement strand
GATTACTTTGCCGCTGGCGACGTCTTGGACCGGATGATTGGCGCCATGATGACCAAATTTCATTTTGATGGTGCGTGCTCCACTGGCCAATCCCAGAAGCTGGTGTCCCAGGCATATGCCAAAAATCGGAATGTTTTTTTGCAGCAGGGTCTGGGTGGCCGAAATGGCATAGTCACAGGGCTCGGGGTCACCGGGGCCATTGGAAAGAAACACCCCATCGGGTTGCATGGCCAAGATTTCCTTCGCCGGTGTCTGCGCCGGAAAGACCGTGACTTTACAGCCGCGTTGTGCCAGTTTGCGTAAAATTGTCCGTTTGATACCAAAATCAAACGCTGCGACCCGATACTCAGTATGCTCCGGAACGCTGAATCCTGAGCCGAGTGACCATTCACCTTCTGTCCAGAAATAGGACTGCCGGCAACTGACAACCTTGGCTAGATCCATTCCTGCCAGTCCGGGAAATGCCCGGGCAGCTTGCAGTGCGCGTTGTTCATCAATCTCGCCTGCCATGATGCAACCAGCCTGGGCGCCTTTTTCCCGCAAGATGCGGGTCAGTTTACGGGTATCGATTTCGGCGATGGCGACGACATGCTGTTCCTTCAGAAATTCGGAGAGTGTCTGCGTTTTGCGATGACTGCTAGCCATCAGCGGCAAATCGCGTATTACCAGTCCGGCTGCGTGCACTTTGCTGACATTGCCGGACTCGTAATCTTCCCAATTGATACCGGTATTGCCGATGTGGGGATAAGTCAATGTGATGATCTGCTGACAGTAGGAAGGATCGGTCAGGATTTCCTGATAGCCGGTCATGGCTGTATTGAACGCTACTTCGCCTGTACTGATTCCATCAACGCCAATGGATACCCCGCGAAATACTGTTCCATCGGCAAGTGCGAGGATGGCGTGCAGGCGTTGTGACACAAAAGACTCCCTGGGAATGGTTGTGAATAATAAAAAAAGCCAAGGCTTGTCCGGTTTTTTTGCCTTGGTTTTGAAGGCATGATTATACGTGAAAACGACTTTCTTGTGAGCATACCGTTTCCAACCAGGCTAAATGCCAGGTGGCATGCCGATTGTGGGTGATGTCACGAATTCGTGCCAGGTTGCTCATCGGCACGATCATGCCCGGATTTTTCCAAGGCAGTCTGGGTAGGTTGTGATACGAGGGATAATCCACAGTACAATGCGAAATGGGTCATGATTAATTTCAATTTTGCATTATTTACTCTATTAGGAACAGTCGAAATCATGCATGTGTTCAAATCCAGAATAGACAAATGGGTACTGGTTTGCCTGGTACTTTCAATCATAGCGTGCCTGATGGGTTCTTCCGTGATGCTCAAGGTAGGTGGTAACTTGAATTACATTCTTGCTGCAGTCGTCATTATGGTGGGAACAGGGTTTCCAATCTGGATCCTGACAGCAACCGAATACA
This sequence comes from Nitrosomonas sp., assembly GCA_017879645.1. Lineage (GTDB taxonomy): Bacteria > Pseudomonadota > Gammaproteobacteria > Burkholderiales > Nitrosomonadaceae > Nitrosomonas. Next base: position 13,893 of record JAAEXZ010000060.1, on the reverse strand, counting down.
GGGTGCTGGATGACAAGCTGGAAATCCTAAGCGGTCCATTTGCCTGGAGTATCGCCATCGCCGATATACAATCGATACAGCCCGCACAAAATGTGATGACCAGTCCTGCACTGGCTTTTGAGCGGCTGGAGATCAAGTATGGAGAAAACAAAGCTATTTACGTTTCGCCGGAAAATGAATCCGAATTCATCCGCCTCCTCGGCAAAGAAAAATTCATCGCGCTATCCAGCAATACTGATACCCAAGTGACCAGAAAAAATTCCAAAAAAAAGAAATCGGATCGGAAAAGTCTGTGAGATTGAATCTCGCCATCGACCTTGAGTTTGGTGAGTTCGATTTTTAGAGGAGGTTAATCTGCGTTAGGTCTTCTGAACAGATGTACACCTTGTGATCAGGAGAGCAGTGACAGGTAGATTTGCCGGTATGTCGCAGCACTGGCTGGCCAGCCAAAGTCCTTGGCCATGCCATTCTTTTGCAGGCGCTGCCAGTTCTTTTTGTTGTGATAAGCGCGGATCGCCTGTTGAATGGTGTGCAGTAATGTATCGGCCTGCATTGGGTAGAACAGGAAGCCACTGGCAGTTCCATCAGCCAGGGTGGATGGATTGTAATCCACGACCGTATCCAGCAGGCCACCGGTGGCATGTACGATCGGTGGGGTACCGTAGCGCTGGCTGTACATCTGGTTCAGACCGCAGGGTTCGAATCGTGACGGCATCAGGAAACAGTCCACCCCGGCTTCAATCAGATGGGATAATCCTTCGTCAAAGCCGATGCGCACGGCAATCGAACCCGGATAGGTTTGTACCAGAGTCGAGAATTGGTGCTCCAGTTCGGCTTGATCACTGCCCAGCACTACCAGTTGAGCGGGTAGTTTTACCAGTTGCGGCGCAATCTGGATGAGCAGATCGGTTCCTTTTTGGTGATTGAGACGACTGACCACACCCAGCAATGGTATGTCCGGATCGGGAGCCAGTCCCATTTGCTGCTGCAGGGCGTGTTTGTTTGCAGCCTTGTCCGGCAAGTTCAGGTTATTGTAATTCTTGACCAGATGCCGATCTGTGGCGGGATTCCATTCCCGTGTGTCGATGCCATTGATGATGCCAGTCAGGTGCTGTTTGCGTGCAGCCAATAATCCCTGCAAACCAAAACCCAGATTGTCGGTCTGGATTTCCTCGGCATAATTGGGACTGACAGTCGTGATGTGATCGGCGTAGTACAATCCTGCCTTGAGAAAAGAGAAGTTGCCGTAATACTCCACGCCGTGCATGTTGAAGCTTTCGGCGGGCAAACCCAGCTGAACGACCGTGCCGGGAGGAAAAACACCTTGATAGGCAAGATTATGAATGGTGACGAGAGTTGCTGCCTTTTTGCCCCGATGGTAATGCAGGTAGGCAGGGGTCAGGCCACTCTGCCAATCATTGCAATGTGCAATATGTGGACGCCAGGCAAGCGGACTCGCATCGCTGGCCAGAATGGCGCCGATTTTGGACAGCAAACCAAAGCGCAGTGCGTTATCCGGCCAGTCCCGTCCCAGCGCATCCATGTAAGGTCCACCTTCGCGTTGGAATAATCCGGGGCAGTCGATCACAAACACGGGAATATTTTCGGCTTTGCTCAGGGAAAGTCGCGCGGATAGCAGGAATGACGGTGGATAGTGTGCCAGTTGACCGAATTCGGCGACTTTGGATTTATATTTCACCCCCGCCAGAACTTGCGGGTACCCCGGTAACAGCAGCCGGGTGTCCGTTTGCTGCAAGCGCAGTGCAGCCGGTAAAGCCGCACTGACATCACCCAGGCCGCCAGTTTTGCAGAGCGGATAGACTTCGGACGTAATGAACAGGATGCGTGGTTCTTGTAACGCAGACATGGAGAGCTTTACTGGTGTTGCTTGAAAAAATGGATCAGTCCGCTGGTGGAGGCATCATGGGATGTAACCGGTGCATCGCTTTCCAGCTCTTTCAGGATATTGCCTGCCAGTTGCTTGCCTAGCTCTACACCCCATTGATCAAACGGATTGATGTTCCAGATCACACTCTGTACAAATACCTTGTGCTCGTACAGGGCGATCAGTGTACCCAGAGTCCGTGGGTCAAGTTTCTTGAACAGGATCGAGGTGGTGGGGCGGTCTCCAGGAAAAACCTTGTGCGGCAGCAATTGCTCGATGGCGTCGGCATCCATACCTTGGGCGATTAATTCCGCCTGGACTTGCTGGGGCGTCTTGCCGGTCATCAAGGCCTCAGTTTGCGCGAAGAAGTTGGCCAGCAGCATCTGGTGATGGCGTCCGATCGGGTGGTGACTCTGACATGGCGCGAGGAAATCTGCCGGAACAGTTTGCGTGCCCTGATGCAGCAGTTGGTAGAATGCGTGCTGACCATTGGTTCCGGGTTCACCCCAGACGATTGCGCCAGTGGCATAGTCTACGGTGTTACCATCGCGGTCGATGCGTTTGCCATTGCTCTCCATTTCCAGTTGCTGCAGATAGGCTGCGAAGCGATGCATGGATTGATCGTACGGCAATACCGCATGCGACACGGTGCCAAAAAAATTGATCTGCCAGATGCCGATGAGTCCCAGCATGACGGGTAAATTCTTTTCCAGCGGCGCAGTGGCAAAATGCCGGTCCATGTCATGGGCACCCGCAAGCAGGGCATAAAAATTATCCATGCCGATCGCCAGCGCTATCGGCAGACCGATTGCCGACCATAGCGAGTAACGGCCGCCAACCCAGTCCCAGAATTCAAACATGTTGTTTGGATCGATGCCAAATTGCTGCACGGCCTTGCGATTGGTGGAGACAGCGACGAAATGATCAGCGATTGCCGCCTCGTTGCCGCCCTGCGCCAGAAACCAGGCACGAGCAGAATGTGCGTTGGTCAGCGTTTCCTGTGTCGTGAAGGTTTTGGAAGCAATGACAAACAGGGTTGTGGCCGGATCGAGGTGTTGTAATGTGACAGCCAGATGCGAGCCGTCGACATTGGAAACAAAATGGGGGCGTATGGTAGGCAAGCCATAAGGCTTCAGCGCTTCGGTGACCATCACCGGTCCGAGATCGGAGCCGCCGATACCGATGTTAACAATATCGGTGAATGCTTTGCCAGTGTAGCCCCGGTGTGCGCCGGACTGGATGGCTACCGAGAACCGTTCCATCTGTTTCAGAACCCGCTTGACCTCCAATGTGACATCGATACTCTCTACAATGACCGGCTGTTCACTTCGCAAGGCGACATGCAAGGCGGCGCGATGTTCGGTGGTATTGATTTTTTCTCCCGAAAACATGCGTGCTATCCAGTGTGGGAGTTGCTGCTGATGTGCGAGAGCCAGCAACAGGTCGATGGTTTCGGCATCGACGGGATGCTTGGAGAAATCCATCAGGATATCGTTGAATTCCAGTGAGAATTGCTCAAAGCGTTGTGGATCCTGCTGGAATAGATCGCGCAAATGCCGTTGCGCCATCTTGGGTTGATGAGCTTGCAGTGCGCGCCATGCGGGGGATTGGATAAGTGATGACATGTTCAAGATGGGTTCACAGATGAATCATTGCAGATTTTAATTCTGCATGGGTGAGTCGTGGCTCGGGTCTGGCTGCTGACAGTGGCATAGGATTGATTAGGTCGATAGGGCAGAGTGACGCCTGATTTCCAGGGTGATGATCAACTCCTGCGCAGTGACAGGCCATTCCAACAAGAGAGTGGTGGCCTGCATGATTTTCTCAAATCCGCTTTCCGACTGCGACACTGAAAAGTGCGGTTGGGCCTGAAACGATACGGAAGCAGAAGTTTTCAGAACGATACTGCCGCCCAGTGTATCATCCTCCAGCGTGATTTCAATCAGATCCTTCAATTGCAGGCATTGGCCGAAGCCACAGGGAACGTGCCCCTGGTGAATGTAGCGTCCACCCATGCCGTCGCAACTGGGCATTGCCAGATTGATTTCCGTGCAAAATAGCGACTGCATTTTGACATCAAAACGATACATCACCTGAAGCGTATGATCGTGCAGGGTAATGTATTTGCGTATGGGGTGTGCCGTGTTGGACGATTCATAATGTTGATTTTCGAGCACCGGTTCCAGATTGCGATAATGTACAAATAGACCGTCCAGTCGATCGACAAACAGGCTGCGCGGATGATCATCCGCCACGATGTCCGCTGCACTGATGTCGTGTTTATAGCTGACACGGTCATGAGCGGAAGCAATACCGTCACCGCTATGAGCGGAGGAATCCTCTCCGCCGGACTGGATTTTGCGGTAATAATGTTCGGTCTGGTTGCGCAAGGTGTCACCAAAGTTATGCCCGAGCGCATAAGCATCGAGTTCGCAAATGCTGGCGTAAGGATCGCGCTTGACGACGGTCTGGAGCAGGCCATTCTGACAATAGGTTTCTTCTATGCCGTCCAGATCGGTATCCTCGGTGAAGTAGGGTGGACGTGGACTGCACGCATCCAGCATGGCTTCCAGTTCAACCAGCGCATGATAAACGGCGCGCCGCAGATGGGGCAGATACAAACCGCCGAATAATCCGTGCCAGTAGGCATCGTTGGCCTGGGACTCATACAGCTTCTGCAGCATGAGCGGTTTGTGCAGGGACTGCGGCAAAGCAGCCAGTCTGGCCGAGAGGCTCAGCATGCGTTTGTGCATCCAGTTGGATTCAGGATAGCGCGAAAAAAAATTTTTCCAGATTCCGCCACGCAAGTGGGCTTTCTTGTGTTCGAACCAGCCTTGTTCCTTGGCCTGCTGAATCAGGTCGGAGTAAGCATTGGCCGATGGCGCGGGTAATGACCACTCGTTCATCTCGATGTACGACACCGTTGGCAGATAAACGATGCCCCTGGTTTTTTCACTGGCGTGATATTCGCTGTAATGTTGTGTGCGGATTTTCGGGGATGCCAGCACTTTCTGGATGAACTGCTCGAGCCACCCTTTTTCGTAAACCCACTGATAGGTTTCTGGCCAGATCCCGAATTTTTCGATGTCGTCGAAATAAATACTGGCTGTGCGGGCATGGGACGGATGCAGATCGGCAAGCGATTCCAGGTAGGCAACGGTTTCATCAGCCGGTGCAAACGGGATGCGGTAACGTAACGATTCGGAAATGGGAAACAGGTCGAGCTTGCGGGAATCTTCTTCGGTAGTGAAAAAGCCATTCAGTTCTGCTGCCGTTTTTCCAGCGCATAGAAAATGGTAGTCGTCCACGATGACATAGCGGATGCCGCAATCGGTAAGTGCAGGTACGACGGTCGATTCCCAGACCCGTTCGGTCAGCCAGGCACCTTGCGGGCGTTGACCCAGTTTTTCGGCCAGTTTGGTGGAGAAAGTTTCGATCTGACCGATGCGGTCGCGATTGGGGATGACGGCCAGGACCGGCTCGGTATCACCAGCACCGAACAATTCGACTTGATTGCGTGCAACCATTTCCCGCAACAGCGCCATGTCTTCGGGATAATGCAGCAGCAAATAATCGAGTAACCAGCCGGAAAAGTGTACGGCAAAGCGAAATTCGGGATAACGATATAGCACTTGCAGGAATGGCTTGTAGCATCGCAAGTGTGCATCGATCAGTACGCTGGGAAAGTTACCGACGGGTTGATGCGCATGGACTCCAAATAGTAACGATACCGGTTGTGACATTGTATGGTTCCCGTAATGGTTCAAGAATCAGGGTAAACGAAAAACCGATTGCAGTAACAGTGCTTAGTATAGTGCGATTTCAATAAATGTTCATGACGATCGGCGCATGGCTCCGCTGACGTCGGTCAATTCGCTGCCTTTGCTGATGGATTCCATGATTGCCGCAGGGATGGGTAGTTTCAGCAGACGGTACAGATTCATCAGGTTTTGCCTGAATAACCGGTCAAAACTGGCGACCGAGTGGGCTGGATTGTAATCGCCGAACCACCAGAACCAATCTGAGCTTTCACACGATGCCAATTGCCGGCTGGCTTCGACTTTTTCTTCTTCAGTGAGCCGGTCGCTTTGCATGACCAGGTCATAACTGTGCTTCGCAGCACACAGCATATCCCAGGCACAATTTTTTTCGCGATCGCCGATCCAGGTGGAAAACGTACCATAAACCCAGCTTCCCGCGGTCAGGGTAGACAATGTCGATACCTGATCAGGATGGTTCATTGCGGCAATGTAGTCGTGATACGTAGTGGTGCGGATGAATGGGTGATCATCCAGCAGTGTGTAGAGATCGTCGAGAAAATAGTAGCCATTGTAAGGATACGATTCCCATGCGTTTTCGCCATCGAGTATGACGCTGACGACCGGGTTTTCATCCGCTGGAGTGCTGTGGTAGATGCGCTCCAGGGTGTGAATGAAATTTTCCGCAGCGTCACGGCCAAACCAGCGGGAATACTCGAAACCAATCAGGTCGGACAACTGATCGTCTCGAAAAAAGCAGACGACGGATTCCGCTTCGCCGCTGACCCGGTACGGACGATACAGGTAATGATTGCGGTCCGATAAAGGTTTGTTTGGATTGGAAGCACGCAAACTGTTGACCAGTACACCTTCGCCACTGGCACTCCACTGACAGTGCTGGTCTGCCATGATTTTCAGCAATGGCGTGGACAAAGCGCCTTCCGCCGGCCAAATCCCACTGGGTTTTTCGTGAAAGCGCTGTTCATGGCTGGAAATTGCCGAAGCCAGATGGTAAGCGACGCGATTGCATCCTCCCGGGTATTGGCTATGCATGGGTAGCGCGACATCTGGTTGGCTGTCGCAGGCGGAAGCAAAGTCGATCAGCAATGGAGACAAAGGGTGATAGTGCGGTGTCGAGGAAATTTCAATCTGCCCGGATTCGGCAAGCTTGCGATAGCGGGGAATGAGCTGCTGGATCAATTCTCCGATGAGATCGAATAATTGCAACCGTTCGGCAAAAGAAAAGCCTTCGCTCTTGGCCATCAGTTGCATGATGAATTCATTGTTGCGGCGTACGCTTTCACCCATCCAGGCCAGGTGATACCACACCAGCAGGTCGGCCAGGTATTGACCGGAAAAATAGGATAATTCGCTTTCGCTATGCTTGTTCAGCAAGTTGTAAAGCTCATGCAAGCGTTTATATGCCGGGTACGGCTGCAGCATGGTTTCGTGATTGCTCAGAAAACAGCTATCAAATACATACGACCGATCCTGGGGGTTGATGCGCTCCAGTTCCGGCGTAGCCAGCAGGCGAAGGAGCGGATTGCGTACCTCGCCCGTGGCATATTGCCGGGTGAAGTCTTCCAGTTGATCGAGCAGAACCGGAACGAAATTGACGACTGCCCTGGTTTTGGGGTGTGTTTCCAGGTGATACGCCATGTCGGTATAGTCCTTGATGGCATGCAGATAGACCCAGGGCAGTACGAATTCCTGGGTGACATAATCCCGGTAATCCGGCTGGTGCATGTGCCACAGTAAAACAAGATTTAAGTGCTTCATGGTGAGAACGGTTGCTTGCAGTTACGGTTGTTGTAGTTAAATGACCTTGTGAATTTCCTGACCCAGCATTTCCGGTGTGATCAGGGTGATGCCACTGTCGGATACATAAAATCTTTTGCGGTCGGCCGCGGTGTCATAGCCGACGACCAGATTTTCCGGGATCACACACTGTTTTTCGACGACGACACGCCGCAGTCGGGCATGCCGCCCGATCACGACATTGGGCAAGATGACGGAATCCTCGACGGTGCTGTAGCTATTGACCTTGACGTTGGAAAACAGCAGCGAACGGCGAACGGTTGCACCGCTGATGATGCAGCCTCCTGAGACTGATGAATCCAGTGCCTGCCCCCGTCTGTCTGCGTCATCGAATACGAATTTCGCCGGTGGCAACTGTTCCTGGTGTGTCCAGATGGGCCAGTCGTCATCATACAAATTAAGCTGGGGTGTTACGGTAATCAGATCGATATTGGCTTCCCAGTAGGCATCGATAGTACCGACATCACGCCAGTAGGGAACGCCGGAAGCCATGTTCACGCAACTATGCAGAAAGCGGTGTGCAAAAACCCGGTGGCGGGGTACGAGGTAGGGAATCAGATCCTTGCCGAAATCATGCGACGAGTCATTGCTCTGGTGATCGCGTACCAGTTGCTGATACAGGAAATCTGCGTTGAATACATAAATGCCCATACTGACCAGCGCGTTGTCATTTTGTCCGGGAATCGGAACCGGGTGCTGGGGCTTTTCTGTGAAACTGGTGACTTGCCAGTCCGTGTTGACACCCATCACGCCAAAGGCGCTGGCTTCCCCGACCGGCACTTCAAGGCAGGCCACAGTCATGTCGGCGCCTTTTTCGACATGCTCACTCAGCAATTTGCTGTAATCCATCTTGTAGATATGGTCGCCACCCAGAATCAAAACATATTTGGTATTGTGGCGCCGCATGATGTCGATGTTTTGAAATACGGCGTCGGCGGTTCCTTGATACCATGTTTCCTCGGCGGTGCGCTGTTGTGCCGGTAACAATTCCACGAATTCCTTGAAACGTCCATCGAGAAAACTCCAGCCATGCTGAATGTGGCGTATCAGGCTTTGTGCCTTGTACTGCGTTACCACACCAATGCGTCGTACCCCGGAGTTGACGCAGTTGGAAAGCGGAAAATCAATGATACGGAACTTGCCACCGAAGGGAACGGCCGGCTTGGCACGCCAATCCGTCAGTTGATGCAGACGGCTGCCGCGCCCGCCGGCCAGTATCAATGCCAATGTATCATGTGCTACTTGATTGAGATAACGTGTGCTGGTTTTTTGTCCAGATTGTGATACGTTGTCGTACATAGCGCTAAACCCTCGTTCATGAGTTGGTTAAGTGGACGCATTATGGCATTTCTTCCGGTACCCCTTTTAGTTTGATTGTCACGCGGTGCGTAGTTTGATTGTCATCAAAATGTATGGGCAATAAGCCATGATGCAGGCAGGTTATAATTCATTGTATCTCAGTTAATCGTCTAATAATAATGTGACTACTGTCAATAAAAACTACCATACAGCGCTGTTGCAGGCGCGATTGCACGATCCGTTCTGCTTTCTGGGATTGCATAAGGCGCAGGGGCGCTACGTGGTGCGTGTATTCCGTCCGCATGATCTGAATGTATGGCTCAAAACCGCCAGCGGTTTCGAGCCCATGCATCGCATTCATGATCAGGGCATTTTCGAGTGGCATGGCGATATTGCGCCAGAACAGCCATGCCGCTTGCGCCTCGAGGAAAACAATCCAGCGCCGCATCGCAAAGTGTACGAGATTTACGATCCGTATGCGTTCTCGCCACAGATTTCCGATCATGATTTGTATCTGTTTCACGAAGGCAAATTGCAGCAGGCTTATCGCACTTTGGGTGCGCATGCTGTCACACAACATGACGTACAGGGAATGCGTTTTGCAGTCTGGGCACCGAATGCCGAACGGGTCAGCGTGGTGGGGGATTTCAATCGCTGGGATGGCAGGATGCATCCGATGAAGGTCCATCCCGCGAGCGGCGTTTGGGAATTGTTCATTCCGCAGTTGCCGCCGGGTTCACTGTACAAATTTGAAATTCGCAATCGTGCCAGTGGCGAGATCCTGCTGAAAACGGATCCCTATGCCAGTCACTATGAATTGCGGCCGCAAACCGCCGCCCTGACACCGGTTGCCAACGTTTACCAATGGCAGGATGAGGCCTGGATGATGAGCCGCGCTCACTGGGACTGGCTGCATGCGCCGCTGAACATTCTGGAAGTCCACGTCGGATCGTGGAGGCGGCATGCCGATGGCCGTTTTTACACTTATCGGGAACTGGCTGGATACCTGCTGACCTATGTGCTGGAGATGGGTTACACCCACATCGAACTGATGCCCATTTCGGAGCACCCTCTGGATGAATCCTGGGGGTATCAGACCACGGGCTATTTTGCCGTCACCAGCCGGTATGGCACGGCCGATGATTTCCGGTTTTTCGTCGACAGTTGTCATGCCGCAGGAGTGGGGGTAATTCTGGATTGGGTGCCTGCGCATTTTCCGCAGGATACTTTTGCGCTGGCGCGTTTCGACGGTACTGCACTGTATGAACATGAAGACCCGCGTCTGGGTTTTCATCAGGACTGGGGCACGTACATTTTCAATTACGGGCGCAACGAGGTGAAGTCCTTTTTGCTGTCCAGTGCGCATTACTGGCTTGCCGAGTTTCATCTGGATGGACTGCGCGTCGACGCGGTGGCATCCATGCTGTATCTGGATTATTCGCGCAAGGAAGGTGAATGGCTGCCGAACCAGTACGGTGGCCGGGAAAACCTCGAAGCCATCGATTTTTTGCGCGATCTGAATGTCATGGTGCATGCCGAATTTCCGGGAGCGCTGACGCTGGCGGAAGAATCCACCGCTTGGCCCGGTGTGTCACGACCGACCTATGTCGGCGGTCTGGGGTTTTCGATGAAATGGAACATGGGGTGGATGCACGATACTTTGTCTTACATGCGCCAGGATCCCGTATATCGACGCTATCATCACGAGCAACTGACGTTTAGCCAGTTATATGCCTACACCGAAAATTTTGTGTTACCGTTCTCGCATGACGAAGTCGTGCATGGCAAAGGCGCATTGTGGGACAAGATGCCGGGCGATGACTGGCAAAAGTTTGCCAGTGTGCGATTGCTGCTGACTTTTCAGTTGACATGGCCCGGCAAGAAACTCAATTTCATGGGCAATGAATTCGCACAGAAACACGAATGGCGCATCAACCATCAACTGGATTGGTACCTGTTGGAATTGCCGCAACATGCAGGGGTTCGGGCCGCGCTGCATGACCTGAATCACTGTTACCGGAATATTCCCGCCCTGCATCAACTGGATTTTTCTCAGGAAGGTTTTCACTGGATCGATTGCCAGGATGCGGATCAATCCGTCATCAGCTTTATTCGTCGCGCCAAGGATGGCAGCTTGGTGCTGGTCGTTCTCAATTTCACCCCGGTGGTGCGTTGCCACTACCGCATCGGTGTTCCTGTGAGCGGTAGCTACCGCGAAATTTTCAACAGCGACTCCGCGTACTTCGGGGGCAGTAATGTCGGCAATCTGGGGCACATCACCAGTACGCACCAATCCTGGATGGGACTTGCCGATTCGATAGAAATCACGTTGCCGCCGCTGGCGGGTCTGATTTTTACGTTGATTTAGATAGTTATTGGTCAGGTCAAAATAGATAATGTATTTTTGAGGATATTAATGAATGCTAGAGCTTTAAAGCTTCGTTTATTTTAATACTTTGAGAACTCAATGATTCACGAGTAATGTTTGTCAAACTTGAGAGGCTACGATGAAATGCGGTTATATCTATAAATCGTATAACAGTCAGAAGATTTAAATAATAATTAGTAATATGATTCCAGTGGAATTCGAAGGATTGTTGATATAAGGATTTGATTTATTTAAATTATAACTGGGTTTTAAAAGATGAGCATAGACTTCTCTGAGTTGAAGGATTGGTTGATTCCTTTATCGACGTTTGTAAGTTTGATTACTGCTTCGGTGGGTGGTTGGTTATCGCTACGGGAGTATCGACTTAAGGTTCAAGCCGAGACACGGCTAGCTAAGAGTAGTGAACTTGAAGCTGATATAAAGTTACTCAAGTTATTCACTGAAATCATGAACATTGCACATGCACGTGGAGCAACCCAGCTTTCAGAAAAGGCAATAGAGAAGGTTTTTTCACCGGAGAATATGAAAGAGCTAGGCTTAAAAATTGAAAATCTCCATCCTGTGCTGGAGAGTATGATAATTACGCATCCAGTTGGTATGGCTGCTCAGGATGCGGCAATTGCTGCAATTTGGGCACTGGGTGTTAAACATGAAATATTGAGGCCTGTTGCAATTCAAGCGCTAACTTCGCTATCTGGATTCAAGGCTAAAATTACAAACCCGTACCTTGCCGACTTGAAATCGAAGTATAGTGAGAAGCTTCTCGCCACAGCAGACTATGAACAGCAGCTACCGTGAGATCTTCAACAGTGGCTCCGCGTATTTTTGGGGGTAGTAACGTCGGCAATCTGGGGTACATCAGCAGTACGCACCAGTCCTGGATGGGACTTGCCGCCGCTGGCGGGACTGATTTTTTTAGACCCGATTCAAGATCTGCATGCTTTTGATGTAATCCTCGATATAACTGAATTCATCGTAGGTGATCTTCCTGCGGCGCATGAGCTGCAGTGCGGCGCGCCGGAGCCGTTGGAGTTGCGCATTGAGTAACGCCGATTTCGATGAATCGCTGAGTATTGGCGTGCGTCCCATGATCAGGTCGATGATGGACAGGAATCGATAGACACGGTAGTTGCGGAAAAACTCGATCAGCATGGCATAACAGGCATAAATCACCGAAAAATAGGCGCCAATGCCGGTCAGTGTGGCTATATCGAGAAAGAATGGCGGGTTATGCGTAAAAAATCGGCGAGCGCCATCATGAACCGGATAAATCAAATCTTTCGAGGGATCGTTATCGATGCCGCGTGCCAGATTAAGCGGCACATCCCAGAGCAGATCCTGGATATGCTCGGTCAATTTTTTCGTGATTTCGTACGCTTCGGATTCTCCCAGATCCGTCGACGCCACCAGAACAGTGTGGGTACCGATCGTTTGAATTTCGTTCTGGACGCTCGGATAAATCGCGGGCGGGATGGCCAGGGATTCAAGATACGGAAAGAGCGTTTTCAAGCTTTCGGTTTTGGCTATCGGCAATAACTGAAATTCACTGTTCTGCTGCAACAGCGATTTCAGGACTTCGGTATGTAATCCTGCCAAAAAGAATGCGACATCGAATTCCCCGTTAATGAGCGCTTGTGCAGCCTGATCGAAATCCAGCGATGGTCCTCGCCGGTCTATGTTCAAACCAAAATGTTCCACGATCAACTGACTGACAAAATGGGTTGAACTTCCGTCTCCGCCTAGATAGACCCGGGTGCCAGCCGGTATCCCCTGGAGATCGTCGAGATCCAGATTTGAGCGTACGACGACATGCAGGGGAGACTTGTACAAACTCAAGAGCACACGCATTTTCTTGCTTAGCCCGATATTTTTGTTATTTTCCTGTACGGGTCTCGAATCTAGCGTGCAATACAGGGATGCTGTCGAGTCTCCGAAAAAACCATCCTCGGCGAAGCCAAGATGCGCTGTCCCGGCATTGATCTGTGCATTGGTATCGAGGCCGCCGCAAGATGGCCGCAACTTGAAGTCCGGTGCGATATTGAAGTGAAGAAACTGTTCGATCGGTTCCGGCGAATTCAGAATCGACTGGATTCGGGGCGCGATATAAGCCGTGGTGCTACCCGCCGGTCCTGTGAGAAAAATATATTGCGTGTAGTTACGATTGAGAAGGAATGTTGTAATCACCAAGACAGGAACGAGCAACACGAAAATCAACACGAAGCTCGTGATACCAAGAAGGTGTCGGCGAAAAAGCGTCTTGTGGCGTAGTCTGGAGATGCGGCGATCCAGATGTTTGACATACCTGTATAGTCTGGTCAGTTCTTTCGGTAGTTCGTCGCTCACGCTAGTATCCTCTAGTGAATTTTTCAAATACCTTCATCTTGTACTAATGTTAATTGAATTTTTGTTACCAGTTAAAGTTGGAATTATGCAGTATTGGTACTGGGTTGAGCTTGAAATGGTGCTTACTAAAATGGATTCCATTCCTGCGGGTGTGGGGAACACGCGGCACGAATCGCGGCCATCCGCTTTTCGATCGGTTCATCCCCACGGGTGTGGGGAACACGCAAAATTTGCTGTTTCGCGTTATACATAATCCGGTTCATCCCCACGGGTGTGGGGAACACAGGGGTTTGAATGATTTGAGATTGTGAAGTGCCGGTTCATCCCCACGGGTGTGGGGAACACAGCGCTGAACGTCGCGCCCCACTGCACGTTACCGGTTCATCCCCACGGGTGTGGGG
>JAAEXZ010000059.1 GCA_017879645.1 Nitrosomonas sp. | reverse complement strand
ATTCTTGAGCATAAGCAAGCGAGTAAGTGAATGGTAAACAATGGCTTGATATGCTGAGTAGTAAGCCCATGCAAGCGGTGATACAAATGGCCTGGTTTTTAATGCTTGATCAGTTATTAAGTTTTTATCAGTTATTAAGTTTTTCTGATTGGTATTACCAATTATCGAAAATAATTCTCGTACCTTGGGATTCTTTGCTGATTCTTTTGCAGCAGTCTCGAAATTCACTTCCGCTACCCAAGAAGAAGCATTTTTCGCATGTCTTAGTGAAACCACGGCTTCCCACAGTTGCTCAATCGCTATCAATCGCCGTTGAAAAATTGTAGTTTGCCGAGTTGTAACGCCAGATAATGCGACGTTTCTTAAGGCATCAATTTGAGATTCTTTTGCTCTAAATTCAGCTTTTAAGCTTTCAAGTTTCGCATCGAACTCGTGTCTTACGGAGTTGGTTAGCCAAGTGATGATCAAATTACGTGACAGCCATATCAATACCGCGAATAGAGCAGTTGTCAAAATAGAGGCTAACCATTCCATAGTTGATTTACCGATTCTCTACATTGATTATTATGTGACAACCCTCAATCCCAGCTCAGCGCCCCTCCCGTCTGATATTCCGTCACTCGCGTTTCAAAGAAATTCTTTTCCTTCTTCAGGTCGATCATTTCCGACATCCACGGAAATGGATTGGTGGCATTGGGATACAGCGCATCCAGGCCGATCTGCTGGCAGCGGCGGTTGGCAATGTAGCGCAGGTATTCCTTGAACATCGGTGCGTTCAGGCCGAGCACGCCGCGCGGCATGGTGTCTTCGGCGTAACGGTATTCCAGCGCCACGGCTTTCTGCATCAGTGCGGTAATCTCGTCGCGGAACGTCTTGGTCCACAGGTGCGGATTTTCCATCTTGATCTGGTTGATGACATCGATGCCAAAATTACAGTGCATCGATTCGTCGCGCAGGATGTACTGGTATTGTTCAGCTGCGCCCATCATCTTGTTTTGCCGACCCAGTGCCAGAATCTGCGTGAAACCGACATAGAAAAACAGCCCTTCCATGATGCAGGCAAACACGATCAGGCTTTTCAGCAGTTGCTGATCGGTTTCCAGTGTGCCGGTCCTGAAGCTGGGATCGGTCAGCGTATCGATGAACGGAATCAGGAACTCATCCTTGTCGCGAATCGACGGCACTTCATGGTAAGCGTTGAAGATTTCGCCTTCGTCCAGTCCCAGCGATTCGACGATGTACTGATAGGCATGGGTATGGATGGCTTCCTCGAATGCCTGGCGCAGCAGGTACTGGCGGCACTCCGGATTGGTGATGTGGCGATAGGTGCCCAGCACGATGTTGTTGGCCGCCAGTGAATCCGCCGTGACAAAGAATCCCAGGTTGCGCTTGATCAGGCGGCGCTCGTCCTCGGTCAGGCCGTTCGGGTCTTTCCACAATGCGATGTCGCGGCTCATGCTGATTTCCTGCGGCATCCAATGATTGGCACAAGCGCCCAGATATTTGTCCCAAGCCCATTTGTATTTGAATGGCACCAGTTGGTTGACGTCGGCATTGCAATTGATGATCTGCTTGTCTTCTACGGAGATGCGCCGGGTTGCACTGCCGGCCACCGCTTCATCCACATACACTTCCGTGGTCGTTTGTATCGACACCTCAGCATGAAATGCGGACATGCGCAGCGCTGGATCGATCGGGGGTGTCATTTCGGTTTTCAGGGGTTCGTCTTCAAATGTCAGCATGTTGATTCCTCACATAAAAAGTGGATCGATCGGTTATTGGCAAGATTCGCAACTTTCATCATCGATGGCGCAGTATTTGATTTCCACCGTGGTGTCCTGTAGGGCTGCAACGGTGCTGATGCCGCCGTCGGCAGGCACGGCATTCAGCGAACCGGCGCGCACCGTGGATTTTTCCGCGGCCGTGGCACCCATCGAGCGCAGATAGTAGGTGGTTTTCAACCCTCGCACCCAGGCCAGTTTATAAGTTTCATCCAGTTTCTTGCCCGAGACGCCGGCCATGTAGATGTTCAGTGACTGCGCCTGATCGATCCATTTCTGCCGGCGTGCGCCTGCTTCGATCAGCCAGCGCGGATCCATCTCGAAGGCTGTCGCGTAGATGGCGCGGATATTTTCCGGAATGCGGTCGATCTTGCTGATGGCGCCGTCGAAGTATTTCATGTCGGCGATCATCACTTCGTCCCACAAATTAAGTTTTTTCAGATCGCTGACCAACGATCTGTTGGCAATGGTAAATTCGCCGGACAGGTTCGATTTGACATACAGATTCTGGTAGGTCGGTTCGATGCTGGCGGATACGCCGACGATATTGGAAATGGTCGCTGTCGGTGCAATCGCCAGACAGTTGGAGTTGCGCATGCCATGTTGCTGGATGCGTTGGCGCAGCGCGTCCCAATCCAGCGTGCTGGATAAATCCGCTTCCACATAACCGCCGCGTTCCTGACGCAGAACTTCCAGCGTATCGTGCGGCAGAATGCCACGATCCCACAAGCTTCCGTGATAGCTGCTGTAACGGCCGCGCTCTTCCGCCAGTTCGGTGGAAGCCCAGTACGCCTGATATGCCACGGCTTCCATCGAGCGGTCTGCGAATTCGACAGCTTCCTGCGAGCTGTAAGGCATACCCAGTTGATGCAGGCAATCCTGGAATCCCATGATACCCAGTCCGACCGGACGGTGTTTCAGATTGGCGTTGCGGGCCTTGGCGACAGCGTAGAAATTGATGTCGACGACATTGTCCAGCATGCGCATGGCGACCCGGATGGTGCGCTTGAGTTTGTCCATGTCCAGCACCCCTTCCTTCAGATGGGCCAGCAGATTGACCGAACCCAGGTTGCAGACGGCAATTTCCTTATCGTTGGTGTTCAGCGTGATTTCCGTGCACAGGTTGGAGCTGTGCACCACGCCCACATGATTCTGCGGAGAGCGGATATTGCACGGATCCTTGAAAGTGATCCACGGATGTCCGGTTTCAAACAGCATGCTGAGCATCTTGCGCCACAACTGCACGGCTGGAACCTTTTTGTACAGCCCCAGTTCGCCGCGCTCGATCTTGGCTTCGTACGCCAGATAAGCCTGCTCGAACGACTGACCGAATTTTTCATGCAGATCCGGCACGTCCGATGGTGAAAACAGCGTCCAGTCGCTGCCGTCCATGACACGTTTCATGAACAGATCGGGAATCCACGTTGCGGTATTCATGTCGTGCGTGCGACGGCGGTCGTCGCCGGTATTCTTACGCAGCTCGAGAAATTCCTCGATATCCAGATGCCAGCATTCCAGATAGGCGCACACTGCGCCCTTGCGCTTGCCGCCCTGATTGACCGCTACCGCGGTATCCGACACTACCTTAAGAAAAGGCACGACACCCTGCGACTTGCCATTGGTGCCCTTAATGCGTGCTCCCATGGCACGCACCGGTGTCCAGTCGTTACCCAGTCCACCGGCATATTTGGCCAGCAGCGCATTTTCCTTGATGGCCTCGTAAATGCCATCGAGATCGTCCGATACGGTCGTCAGATAGCACGACGACAGTTGCGAACGGCAGGTGCCGGAATTGAACAGGGTCGGCGTCGAGCTCATGAAGTCGAAGCTGGAAAGTAACTGATAAAACTCGATGGCACGCGCCTCACGGTCGATTTCATTCAGTGCCAACCCCATGGCCACGCGCATGAAGAAAGCCTGGGGCAGTTCGATGCGTTTTTCCCGGATATGCAGGAAATAGCGGTCATACAGCGTCTGCAATCCGAGGTAATCGAACTGCAAGTCGCGATCCGCGTCCAGCGCAGCCGACAAACGATCCAGATCGAATTGCGCCAGACGCTGGTCCAGCAATTCCGCTTCGATGCCGCGCTTGATGAAAACCGGGAAATACTCCTTGTAATGCGCCTGCATGGCCTGCTGCGACACTTCCTCTCCCAGCACTTCATAGCGCATGTTGTTGAGCAGCAATCGCGCCGTCACATGACTGTAGGCTGGGTCTTTTTCGATCAGCACGCGCGCGGACAGGATGGTCGATTTCCTGACTTCTTCGAGCGACACGCCATCGTATAAATCCTTCAATGTAGCCTTGAGTATCAATGCGGCATCCACGGCATTGCCCAATCCAGCACACGATGCCTCGATCACGGAGGACAGCTTGGCGATATCCAGTGGCACGCGTTGTTCGTTGTCGACGACATAGAGCGTTTCAACCCCCGATTCGGCAGCCGATTTCTGCTTCAGCTTGGCCCTTTCGCGCGCACGTTCTTCACGATACAGCACATAAGCCCGGGCGACATCGTGCTCGCCGGAGCGCATCAGCGCAAGTTCCACCTGATCCTGAATATCTTCGATATGGAAGGTTCCGCCATGCGGTTGGCGGCGCAACAGAGCATTGACCACATCGCCAGTCAGGATGGTCACGACTTCCCGCACTCTGACCGACGCAGCACCCTGACCGCCATCGACTGCGATGAATGCCTTGGTCATGGCCACGGTTATCTTGCCTGGTTCAAAAGCAACCACCGCCCCATTACGGCGAATGACCTTGTATTGCGTATAACGGGAACCCTGTGGTCCTGAGTCGTGGGTACTTTGACTGACAGAGCGTGGTTTGAGGCTGATTGGTTCGGTCGCAAGCTGCATCGTTGATCTCCCCTAGCTGATTATTCAAGATGAAAAAACAAAAACCGCATTGAATCAATGCCATTGCATTTTTTCTTAAACCACAATATATAGTGCCTTGATAACATCATTTGAGCACTGGTGGTGGCAAGAGTATTGCATACTCCAATACCGAGGTAAACAAAAAATTGATAAATCATTGAATCCAGCAGGGTATCGGGAGTCATAAAAACAGACCATAAAATGACGGGATGCCCGATCTGGCAAGATGATCAGGTATGATTGCAAAAAAGCAACTTGCCCCCATATCGCATTCAAACATTCTGGAAATAGCCCATGCACAAAAAACTAATGGTTTCACTCCTGCTGTCCATGATCCTGCTGAGTGGTTGCGGTTACAACACGCTGCAATCTACGGATGAACAGATCAAGGCCAGTTGGGCCGAAGTGCTGAATCAATACAAGCGCCGCGCCGATCTGATTCCCAATCTTGTCAATTCCGTCAAGGGATTTGCCGCTCAGGAAAAGGAAGTATTGCTCGGCGTCACGACAGCACGATCCAAGGTTGGCAGCATTCAGGCCACGCCGGAATTGATCAATAACACCGAAGCGTTTACCCGATTCCAGGCTGCACAAGGTGAATTATCCAATGCACTGTCGCGTTTGCTGGTGGTCAGTGAAAACTATCCAGAACTCAAATCAGATGCCAATTTCCGCAATCTTCAGGCACAACTGGAAGGCACCGAGAACCGCATTACCGTAGCCCGAAACCGCTATATCAAGGCGGTTCAGGAATACAACATTATCGTGCGCTCGTTTCCCAGTAATCTGACGGCGATGGTCATGGGCTACCAGACCAAACCGAGTTTCAGTGTCGACAACGAACAGGAAATTTCATCGGCACCCAAAGTCGATTTCGGCCTACCCGGTTCGGCTGAAAAATAGCTATGCACACGACTATCGACACAGTCGCAGACTGCCGGGTACTTCGCCGGATCAGGATATGGGTGATAGTCATCACCACCCTCATGCTGGTCATGGCGGACAATCTGCAAGCAGAAATGGCCGTTCCTACCCTGACGTCGCCCGTCACCGACCTGACTGCTACGCTATCCACACCGGAAAAGCAGCGTCTGGAACAAAAACTGGCTGCATTCGAACAGAAAAAAGGCAGTCAGATCGCCATACTGATCGTTTCCTCCACACAGCCGGAAACCATCGAGCAGTATGCGATTCGTGTCGCCGAAGCCTGGAAACTGGGACGCAAGAAGGTGGACGACGGCGCCCTGCTGCTCATTGCCAAACAGGATAGGACCGTACGGATCGAGGTGGGATACGGCCTGGAAGGCGCGCTGACTGATGCTACGGCAAAACAGATCATCGAAGACATCATCGTGCCGCAATTCAGGGCCGGGCATTTTTTCAGCGGCGTGGATGCCGGCACGCAAGCTATGATCGATGTGCTCGACGGCGAAGCCCTCCCTCCCCCTAAAGCCAGGCATACCCCGTCACAGGCTACATCGCTTGAGGGTGTTGCCGATAACCTGATCTTCATTCTGGTCGGTTTCATGGTGTTTGGACGGATATTGCAATCTGCGCTTGGACGACTTGCAGGCTCCACTTTCACCAGTATCGGTGTGGGTGTCATTGGCTGGATCCTGTTTTCATCGATTGCCATCGCCATCGGACTAGCGGTACTGGCCTTCTTCTTTGGCCTGTTTCAGCACCCCGGTCACGGCATCTACCGTGGCAGCCGTTATGGCGGATATGACGATCATCACTGGGATGGCATGGGGCCTGGAGGATTCGGAGGCGGAGGTGGCTTCAGTGGCGGTGGCGGCGGTTTTGGCGGCGGCGGCGCATCCGGGAGATGGTAAATAACATGATAACCCGTATTCTGCGCCATCTGCTGACAGGGCAATGGGCTGTGCGACGCCGGTTTCCGACTGTGGAGCTGACCCTCATCGAACAGGCCATCCAGCAATCCGAAATGCGGCACGGTGGTGAGATTTGTTTCGTCGTGGAAGCGGCTTTGCCGATGATCGCCCTGCTAAAAAATCAAAGCGTACGCGAACGCGCACTCGAAGTATTTTCCCGCTTACGCATCTGGGACACGGAACACAATAACGGTGTTCTGATTTACCTGCTGCTGGCCGACCGTAATGTCGAAATCATTGCCGACCGGGGCATTCATGACAAGGTCAACCCGACAGAATGGGAAGACATCTGTCGTGCCATGGAGGCATCGTTTCAACAGCAGCAGTTTGCCGCAGGTACTGTGGATGGCATCGAACGCATTACTACGCTGATGCAGCGATACTTTCCGGCACGACCTGACGCAGCCAATGCAGTAGCCGATCGTCCAGTCATTCTGTAGATACAGGGCGCCCTGGGTTCGATTGACGGTACTGCGATACGCAGTACCGTAGAAAACCGGCCTATTCCTGGCCCACAAAAATCAGCCGGTCGCGGTCGGTTTTAAAACCAAGCCCCTTGTCTTTGTGCAACAAATGGCTGGATGCTGTGATCAGCACGGACCCGGCTTGTGATCGATAATAGATAAAACGCCTAATTTGCACTGTTTAAAGCTGGATAATCCGTGTAACCCACCGCACCCTGCGTATAGAACGTGGCTGGATCGGGCTGATTGAGGGGAGCATTCTGCCGGATGCGTGCAGGCAGATCGGGGTTGGCCAGAAAGCTTGCGCCAAAAGCCACGGCATCGAGTTTCCCAGTTGCAATCCACTGTTCTGCTTCGCTTGCCGAGTATCCCATGTTGCCGATCAGCGCGCTCTTAAAGTGCTCACGGATCGGTGTCATGACATCGCCAGTCTGTTGCTGGTAAAAATCGCCACGCATGACATGCAAATAAGCCAGCTGGAAATCGTTCAGACGCTGTGCCAGCCATGTCGACAAGCCGACCGGATCGCTGTCGATCATACTGTTGTAACTGTTCAACGGTGAAATGCGCAGACCGACACGATCGCTTCCCCATACTGCAATCACACTAGCCAGCACTTCAAACATCAGGCGTGCACGGTTTTCACGTTCTCCACCGTAGGAACCGGTACGGTGATTGCTGCCATCGCGCAAAAATTCATCGAGTAAATAGCCATTGGCGCCATGAATTTCGATACCGTCAAATCCGGCACGCAGTGCATTTTCCGCAGCCTGCCCGAAGCCGGTCACAATGCCAGGCAGATCATCATCCTGCAATGCACGCGGAATGACGTAGGGTTGCTTGCCTTCGGGTGTATGCACGACATCGTCGATCGCAATGGCACTGGGCGCAACGGGCTGGGCACCCTGATTCAGCGAAGGGTGGCAGGCTCGTCCACCGTGCCAGAGTTGCAGGAAGATCCTACCACCGGCGGTATGTACAGCAGCCGTAATCTGCTCCCAGGCGGCAATCTGTTCTTCTGAATAAATCCCGGGTTCCCTCCAGAACGCTGAATGTCCCTCCATGGCCATGGTGGCTTCGGTGATGACCAGTCCGGCACTGGCCCGCTGCACATAATATTCACGCATCAATGCATTGGGGACATGCCCGGGACTGGCGCGGCACCGGGTCAATGGCGCCAGGAAAATGCGATTGGGCACGGTCAGTGCACCGAGCTTCAAAGAAGAAAATAGTCCAGTCATTAGCTTGCCTCGAGAAAATGATATTCAGCGCATTCTAGCGCAAATCCGGTCGGTATCAACGTTCTGGCGCAAACTCGAACGGCAATTCCGGTTGCATGGCAAAACGGGAATCCTGCAGTGCAGCGGTGGAAATCAGCGTACTGACCTTGACGCCGAGAAGACGCAATTTTTTGTTCAGGGTCACACGTCGCAAGCATTCGCCCGCGGTGCGGCGTATGGTCGTTGGATCGGCAGTATGGACTGTCAGTGACAGATCGCGAGTCAGCGTCTGAAAATCTGCAAAGCGCAATTTGATACTGATGGTTCGTCCGACATAACCCTTTTGCTGCAAATCCTCAGCAACCTGAATACACAAGCGGGTAAAAGCCTGAGTGAGCAAGATACGGTCCTGGCGTGGATGCAGATCGCGTTCGAATGTGATTTCGCGACTGATCGACTTGGGTTCGGCATGGATGATCACTGGACGAGTATCGATACCACGGGCCGCTTCGTACAACCAAACCGAGTAACTGTGGCCAAAGTGCGATTGCAAAAACCGCAAATTGGTCTGCGCCAGTTGTCCAATGGAGATAATGCCAAGCTCTGACAGTTTTTTCACGGCCTTGGGACCGATGCCATTGATTTTTCCGACTGTGAGTGGCCAGATGCGATCAGGAATATCGGCTGGTGCAAGAATGGTCAATCCGTCCGGTTTGTCCAGGTCGGAGCAGATCTTGGCCAGCAGCTTGTTGGGTGCGATGCCAATCGAGCAGGAAAGTCCGGTTGCCCTGTTAACAACCTGCTTGATGCGTCGTGCCAGTGTCAGATCGTCTTCAGGCATCTGGCTCAGATCCAGATAAATTTCGTCAATGCCGGTATTCTCGATCTGGGTTGTTATGGTGGCGATTGCTGACTTGAATTGATGGGAATAGTGACGATAACAGGCATAATCGACCGGCAGTAAAATCGCCTGCGGCGCCAGATGGGCAGCTTTCATGACGCTCATACCCGAGAAAACGCCGGATGCCCGGGCTTCATAGGTAGCTGTTGTCACCACGCCGCGACCACTGTATTCCTGCAATCGGCTGAACACCCACTGGTCATTCTTGCGCACCGGTGCATGTTCCGACCTGCCGGCAATAACCACCGGCAGCCCACGTAATTCCGGATAACGCAACAATTCCACGGAAGCATAAAAGGCATCCATGTCCAGGTGTGCGATACGGCGATGTGCAGCATTCATCTGCTGGGATAGGTATAAGTGATTACTGACATCAAAATCAGCGTTTTCCGATTCTATGACATAAACCTGAGTCGTAGCATTGTTTTCGTAACGATAATTAAAAAGTAACCGGAGCAGAAACCATTCAACAGAAAAGTTGATGCTCCATTTCATCAGGAGAGGGGTTAATAATAAAACACCAAGGGGGGTATCATCATGAGAAAGTCAAGCGACAATAGGCAACAGGAAGCACAGCAACATGATCCGATCGTCGAGTCTCGGCGCCATTTCTTCAAGCAAAGCCTGGCAGGGAGTACATTGCTGGCGGCACCGGCGGTCATCGTCTCCCGAAATAGTTCGGCACAAACCATCGAATCCGAATTACCGCCCAGCCCACCTACCACACCGTGGCTCGAAGAACTTCCCACCGCAATCGAGCCTCTTGCACAAACCGATCTGCTGGCCGACCCCTCCACACTTCCGCAAGGAAATGCCCATATCGAAGTGGGTGAATGTGGGCGTAACAGTCACCAGCACTGGGACGATTTCTTTGGTTCACCGGTGTTGCAGGCCGATCAGGCCGATCTCTATGAATTAAGAGCCAAAGCGGATCCGCAACACATTTTTCATCCTAACTATCCGCCACAATTGATGTGGAACTTTGAAGGCAAAACTCAGACCGGCACCCCTTACCCAAATCCAACTTTTTTTGCGCGGTATGGGCGCCCCATTATCATGCGCCTACATAATGAGTTACCCCAGAACCATACCGGATTCGGCACACCGGAAATCAGCATGCATTTGCACAATCTGCATACACCTTCGGAGAGCGATGGCTTTCCTGGCGACTATTTTAGTCCGGTCAAGTCCGGGCCCACCATGGCCGCACCGGGATACTTCAAGGACCATTTTTATCCCAATGTCTATGCCGGAATCGAAGAATTCGGTGGTATCGGAGATATGCGTGAAGCGTTGGGAACCTTGTGGTATCACGACCATACCTTGGATTTTACAGCACCCAATGCCAGCCGGGGGTTGGCAGGATATTATCTGCTATTCGATGATCTGGATTCCGGCGATGAACATGACGACAATCCCGCTGCGCTGCGATTGCCGAGCCATCCCTATGATTATCCCTTGCTGTTTCAGGATAAGCGCTTCGATGCCAGTGGCATACAGATTTTTAATCAGCTCGATCCGGAGGGAACGCTAGGCGACAAAATTACGGTCAATGGCAAAATTGAACCCGTATTGCGAGTGGCCAGGCGGAAATATCGTATCCGCCTGCTCAATGCCGGACCCTCGCGGTTTTATGAATTCTATCTCGTCAATGCGGCGAATACCGTACAGAAATTCATTCATATCTCCAACGATGGCAATCTGTTTACGGCGCCACTCAGAAATCGTGACCGGGTTCGCCTGGGCGTGGCCGAACGCGGTGATATTGTCATCGATTTTTCCAAATATGCGCTGGGTACAGCGCTTTATCTGGTCAATCGCCTAAAACAAGACAAAACACGTGGTCCCAAGAATGTGGTGGCCCCGGGAGTACGCGTGCTGAAATTCGTGATCGACCGCGAACCGAGCGAACCCGATGTCAGCCGAGTCCCCAACACTCTGCGGCCGATTCGCATGCCTACCGCCGACGAGATCTCTGCCGCTCCGGTGCGTCGCTGGACTTTTTCACGTTCCAACGGCTTGTGGAAAATCAACAACCGGTTGGTCGATGTCAATTCGCCGCGTGCCACAATCACAAAAGGTCATGCGGAGGTCTGGGAACTCAACAATCCATCCGGAGGGTGGAGTCATCCGGTGCATATCCATTTTGAGGAAGGCGTCATTCTGGGTAAATTCGTTAACGGCGTTCAGGTGCCGATTCCGGTACATGAGCGAGGACGCAAGGATGTTTACGTGCTAGGACCCAATACCATGCTCAGAATATTTTTGCGTTTCCGCGATTTCACCGGAAAGTATGTCATGCACTGTCATAACATGATCCACGAAGACCACGCCATGATGCTGCGCTGGGATATTAAAGCCTAAAAGGAGATTTGATCATGAAAAATGAAGACGCAACTGTAAACACACGTCGAGAAATGCTGACAGGTCTGGGTTTGGCCACATTGGGTTTGGTAAGTCTGAATAAAGTGTGGGATGCCATGCGCGCAGAACAACATACCGAGCTTGCGACAACACTTTCCAGCCCCGCTGCAAGTAACTCGGGATTTCCTAATGTCAATCTGGTGACACATGAAGGCGAAATTGTTCGATTTTATGATGACCTGATTCGCAATAAAGTGGTCGCCATCAATATGATGTACACCCAGTGCGCGGGGATTTGTCCTGTCGCCACAGCCAACCTGATGCAGGTGCAGGATCTGCTGGGATCGCGCGCGGGTCGGGATATTTTCATGTATTCACTGACATTGCAGCCTGAGCTGGATACACCGGCAACACTAAAGCGCTATGCCGAGCGCCACGGTATTCAGCCGAGTTGGAAGCTGCTTACGGGCATGCCGGAAGATATTGAACTGCTGCGCTATAGCCTGGGATTTTTCGATCGCGACGCCGAGGTCGATGATGTCAAGGAGAATCATACCGGTATGGTACGCATTGGGAACGATGCCCTGGGGCGCTGGAGCATGGCACCATCGCTGGCCGAGCCTTCGCAGATCCTGGCGACGATCAATCACCTCGATCCCAAAGTTGTTCATACCTACACTTCGACTCATTCTTGAGGGGAATATATAGAAAATTCGAGATGATCAGTGCCACTCGTAACCCAGTTTGAGTGGCACTGGGATTCCAACATTAACGACAACCGCCCTGCATGACTTCAAAATTCAATCTGAGATCGGATTCCTGATACTGCAGCAAATTGCGTTCGGTGATGCGCAACTTGTTCAATAACATGGTCAATTGTACTTGGAACTCATCCGATGCAATCAGTTGCTGCCATTCATCGCCATCAGGATCATCCTCGTCCAGATTTCGCCAGAACAGATTGCTGAAGCGATTAAACTGGATCGGTCGCTGCGCGGTCAGATCCTGCTTTAATTTCTGATTGATCCAGCGCTGGCGTCTCAGAACCAGTTCTTCGGCTCCGGAGTACACTATCACGGATAAATATTCGTGCAGATCGGCAGGACTGCGGATGGTTGCCAATTCGGATAATTCATGACGATTGATGGCCTTTGCAATCAGATCGTGCAAAACAGTAGTTGAAATTTCGAGACTAACACCCGTGCGTAGGGTATGAATTTTATCGAGGCACATGATTTTATTTTTTTAATACTCAATCGAAGAGCTAAAACGACAAATTGGATTGGAATTGCCGCAGAAGGTTCATTTATCATATAACGCTTTCATTTTCAATCATTATCTTAAAAATCGACAGAAACTGCAATCCTGATGACTACAATGTAAAAGGCGGTTTATTGAACCGATGGCGCAAATTGTTGATGGCGTTGAAAATGGTATGCTGCCCGACAATGCTGGCTTCCAGCTTGCGTTTGCCTGGAAAATCCAGAAAGGAAAGTCCGATCAGCATGGTCAGTATTCCCTGTCCCGGTAGAAATAGCATCAGGAAGCCAGCCAGAATGAAAACCATACCTACACAATTTTTGACGACCAATCCAATAATGCGCAATACGGGATGGTGATCCTTCATCCAGCGTCGAGGCACGCTCATGTCAAAATAATCACTGGGCAAACGGATGAGAATCCAGGGAATGGCGATTAAAGAGCCGATAAAGCAGAGAATGGAAACGATGGTCAAGCCAAGCAGCATGTCGAATGACACCGATTGCTCGATATGGGCAATACTTTCGCGTATTGCAGCTATTCCACTTTGAAGATCAGTCATAGATATAAAAACAAAAATCTCCTCCACCGCATTGCCTAGTGGAGGAGATCATGATTAGCTCAATTCCGGATGATTATGGAACAATCCGGTTATTGAGAATTTCTTTGCTTTGGTTATTCCAGATCACGTCTGTCAGGTTTGAATAACGGGTGATGATCTGTGCTGCAATCCCACCCGAAAACAGTCCTGCCCAGCCCAGAATCACAAAGCCCCAGTGCAGTGGCGCACTGAACAGCTCTTCCATAAACCAGAATGCATGACCCCATTCGTTCAGTCCAACGAACCAGAATGCATGACCCCATTCGTTCAGTCCAACGTTTGGCAGAATCATCAACGGTCCAGCAATTGCCATAACCAACGGGAATGATGTGCCGCGGCTGTACAGTGGCAGACGGGTCATCGCGTACAGGTATGAAGCTACGCCACATACGATGTACATCGGGAATGAACCGTAAAATACCACGACGTGACTTGGTGTAAAGCTCGTGTCACGAATGATCACCTGGTGCCATGATGCATCCTGCTCGGTGAAGAAGCTGCCGCCCCAGTAAACACCAAACAGATACACACCCAACCACATCATCCAGTAGAAGTAGCGTTTAACTTCCAGTTTCGGATCCAGGTTGTCCAGTTGCTCTTTCGTATCGCGGGTCTTCAGGATCCAGCCCCAGGTTACCAACGCAAACAAAGGCATCAGCGTCATGTGAACTCGCCACAGTCCCATCCATACCTTGTCAAATTCCGGTTCCATCGAGTCCATCCCGTGTGAATACGCAAATGTCCTTTGATACCAGATCCAGAATATCGCTACCAGCAGCATCGTGCCCATGCCCAGCTTGTAATACTTCGAGTCGTACCACAGCGACATGTCGTAGCCAGCGCTTGTACTCGCGCTCGTCGTCCCATATGTTGTTGCCAT
>JAAEXZ010000058.1 GCA_017879645.1 Nitrosomonas sp. | reverse complement strand
AGGCATCATCGGAGCCGACGGCGATGCGGAGAAAAATGGTGCACTGATGAGTCCGTTTGCCAAGGATCGTGCACTGCTGAGGCGCCGCATCAACGTGGCACTGGATACGATACGCCAATTACCCGAGGTCGATACGACCAGGGTGGCGGCAATGGGGTATTGTTTCGGCGGCATGTGCGTGCTGGAGCTGGCGCGTTCCGGCGCAGATGTACGCGGCGTGATCAGCATTCATGGCCTCTTTGTCCCTGGCGCTGTGGTGAATGAACCGATTACCGCTAAAGTGTTGTGCCTGCACGGTCATGACGATCCGATGGTGCCGCCGGAACAGGTGCTGGCATTTGAAACCGAAATGACGCAGGCGGATGTGGATTGGCAAATTCATGTCTATGGTGGAACGATGCACGCATTTACCAATCCAAAAGCAAATAACCCCGACTTTGGAACCGTATACAGGGAAGTGGCAGCCAATCGTGCCTATCAGTCCATTGCCCATTTTCTACAAGAGATTTTTTGACAGCATGCGGTATCAGAAAGAAACTGGAAAATGACCGGATTCAACACATGTTTTGTTGAAATCCTGTTCAAGGCACACCCACTGTACTGTTGAGCGGAAGGAGCTGGCTCACGAAGGAAGGTGCGGAGCGGTGATCACCTAACGACTTACATTAATCGGATGATATGAAAGCATTGCTATATTGCGGTTTTTTTGCAGGAATCCTGTTGATGACTCAACCGTGTTTTGCCCAGAAGCGCATCTATCTGGCTCCCGATGATCATACCGATTACATGTGGACAGCCGATGAGGCCGGGTATCGCGACGTTTTTCTGCAGACCATCGATCACTACCTTGACCAGATGGATGCCACAGAGACCCTGCCAGCACCCTATCAGGCACGCTGGAATGCCGATGGCAGTCTGTGGCTGTGGGTATATCAGAAAAATCGTTCTGCCGTGCAATTCAAGCGTCTGATCAATCGTATCAAGGATGGGCATTTCAGCGTACCACTCAATGTACTGGTGTTGTCCAACGGCGGAACGCCGGCCGAAGCCATACTGCGTGGCATGTATTATGCCGGTTCGATCCAGCGCAGCTATCAGGTGGATTTTCCGCTGGCGATTGCCATGGAAAACCAGACGTTGCCGTATGGTTTGTCGTCGCTGTGGGCAGGCTCGGGTGCCCGGTATTCGTGGAAAGGGGTGTGCGGTTGCGCCACGCATGTGCCGCATTTGAGTAATCGTGAGCGTGAAATCTACTATCTTGGTGGACGCGATCAAAGCCGTGTGCTGATGAAATGGAATTCGTTGCTGATGGATATTACCGATGACAACACCTCGATCGGCGCTTACGCCGAAGGACGAGATCCGGCAACCACGGTCAATTATGTCGATAACAATCCGGACTTTGCTGCACGCTATCCTTTTCCCGTGATCGGTGTCTTCGGCAAGGGTGAGGATGACTTGATGACCTTGGACGACGAATTTGTCATAGCAGCGCAACAACTGTCGACAGCAAAACGTCAGGTCTTCGTCTCCAATCAGGTGGATTTTTTCAAGGACTTCGAAACGCATCACGGCGGGCAACTGGAAACCTTTGCGGCCAGTTATGGCAATGAATGGGAATTGTATATCGCATCGATGGCAGAGGTATCGGCGCGCATCAAGCGGGCGGTGGAAAAATTACGCACCGCAGAGGCGCTGGCAACATGGGTGTCCCTGAAGCAGCCTGAATTCATGAATCAGCGTACGGCGGCGCGTGATCAAGCCATGCTTAATCTGGGATTGTATTTCGAGCACAACTGGACGGCAGATGGTCCCGTAACCCGATCGGAACGCGCTGAATGGCAACGCAGGATCGAAGGTGAGATCACCAGCTATGTCGATACGCTGCACGATGAAGCGCGGCAGCAGTTGGGTACCATGATTGCACGTAGCGGTGACAAGCGGCGGTTTTATGTGTTCAACAGTTTAAGCTGGCAACGAACCAGTTATGTCGACATTCCGATGCACCGGAAAAGACTGACATACGTGGTCGATCTGGCGACAGGGCAAACCGTGCCTTCACAATATGTGTTGATCGACGGCCAGGTCCGCTTGCGGGTTTTGGCTCGCGATGTCCCTTCGGTAGGATATAAGGTTTATGAAATCCGATCCGGAACAGGGGAGCGGTTCGCCAATGCGGCTTCGGTCAATGACAACGTCATCGAAAACCGTTTTTATCGCATCGTCGTTTCCAATACCGGTGCAATTACCAGTCTGATCGATAAAACCCGGGGCAATCGCGAGTTTGCCCGCAGGATCAATAATCGCTGGATCAATGACCTGGGAGGCCAGGGCGGCAGTATCGCCATCGAAAATGCCGGACCGGTCAGTGTGACGTTGCGCATCATTTCTGCCAGTCCATATTGGCATACGACACGGATTACACTGACGCGCGATAGTGATCGTATCGAAATACAGAACCTTATCGAAGAGAATTTTTCGGAAACGCTGACGTGGGGGTATTCGTTTGCCATCGACCATCCGGATGTATGGCACGAGGAAGTGGGAGCGGTCATCCGTGCCAAACTGCTGCCTGATGGTGGACATTATTCACCCAGAAATGCGCGTTATGACTGGCTGACCCTGAACCACTTCGCCGATGTTTCCGATCCACAGGGAGGCATCACGCTTTCCAACGCCGATGCCTATTTTATGCAATTGGGGAATAGTTCGCTGACCGAACTGGATACGACTACAGCACAACTGAATGTATTGGTGGGCGGACAGGTGGATGGCGAGCAATTCGGTATTCCGGACCAGGGTGAAGATACACGGTTCCTGCAGCGCTTCGCTTTGCAAACGCACAGTGCATTCAATCAGACTGCTGCGATGAAATTCGCACTGGAGCATCAGAATCCATTGGTTACCGGTACAGTCAGGGGAACCGCGGCGGTATACGATGAAAAAAGCGCATCGCTATTGACGATTTCTGATCCAGATGTGTTGCTCTGGGCCATCAAACCCGCCGAAGAAGGTATACGGCAGGGCGTGATTGCGCGCGTCTGGAATCAGGCCAATAGCAAGAAAAATTACTCCCTGTCGTTTACTCCCGGCATTGCCACTGCGAAACAGACCACGCATATCGAAACCGACATGACCGATGCAACCATTGTGGATGGTCATTTGGCTGCAGCACTGGCCGGTAATCAGATGCAGACGCACCGCCTGATGCCCCGGTAAGTCGTCTAGTCCGGATTGCCGGAGGCGGTCGAACCCTGGTTTTACAAGCGCTCGAGCAATATTTGTCTCACTTCATCGTCGATCAGCACGATGGGATTGGTTTTCATACTGTTGCCGCGGCAGTTGGCAATCACCTTGTCCACAGCCGATTCGTGCAGACCCAGAGTGGATAGTCGTGGTAAAGCCAATTCTTCAGTCCAGCTTGACAGTAACTCGATCAGGGCGCGATGTGCTGCTGCTGTATCGGTGAATGATTGCTGGCAAAGTACTGCTGCGACCTGGGCATATTTGACCAAAGCCCTGTTATCGGGTTCGCGCTGCAGCATGCTGTCGATATTGATCCGTGTTGCGGTGGCGACCAGTGTGCCGCAGACCACACCATGCGGGATCGGAAAGAAGGCCCCCAGCGGTGAGGCCAGTCCATGTACCGATCCCAAGCCGACCTGTGCCAGCGTGATGCCGGACAACAGGGCGGCATAGGCCATCTGTTCGCGATGTCGTGGTGATGCTCCTTGCTGTTGGTAGAGTGGAATCAGGGCATCGCGGATGGCTTCCAGGCCGCTGATCGCGAGTGCATCCGTCAGCGCGTTGGATTTGGTGGAAACGTACGATTCCAGCAATTGGGTCAGGGCATCCATGCCATTGGCTGCAATGACAGAAGGCGGGCAATCAAGCAACAAATCTGGGTCGACGATGGCGTATTCTGCAACCAGTTTGTCGTCGCGGAAGGATTTCTTGAAACCGTGTTCGCCTTGCACGCTGAGCACGGCATTCTTGGTGGCTTCGCTGCCGGTTCCGGCGGTAGTCGGTACCGCGATGAAGGGAACAGCCGGGCCGCGATAAGGCAACTCGGGACCGACGCCTTCGAGAAAATCCATGACCGAACGCTGCACGCGCAACAATCCTGCGATGGCCTTGGCGGCATCCAGTGTGCTGCCACCGCCGATACCAATCACCACATCGATGGATTGATCGGCGTAGCGCATGACCAGTTCATCAATCAGGTCAGGAGAGGGCTCTTCGGCAATGCTGCAATGCTGCCACTGTAGCCCCTGCTGCTGAAATTGTTCGACCAGAGGGTGCCAATGGCGGGACTGGATGAATGAACGTGCACCGGTTACCAGCAACAGCCGCGAGCCAAAACCGGCAGCAATCGCCGGTACGCGATGCAGGGTTCCGATGCCAAACTCGATGCGTGGCAACCGGGCGATGGTAAAATTGAGCATCATTCGGTCAGCATCGGGTACAAACCCTGGTATACAACGCCATGACGTGGTTCAGCCATCCATTCCGCCACGGTATCGCGCCAGGCCAGGTAATGTGCAGTCTGCTTGTGCGCAGCCGCATCTTGTTGTGTGCGGTAGGCTTCGTAAAATACAAAGTGCGTGGGGTCATCGGACGATTGCAAGATGTCAAAGCGCAGATTGCCGGGTTCCCGGAGGGATTGTTCGTGATTCATTTTGCAAGCCTGCTTGAATGCATCAGTCTTATCAACTTTGACCGTCGCGTAAACAATGGTGACATACATGGTTTTTTTTCCTCATTGGGTGGTTCGGATGCGGGTGGAAGCGTCATTTTACAGGCAATTGGCGGATTTGCCTTGTTGCAGCGGATGTGAAAGTCAGTCGTTTCAAGCCGCACTCAAAAGGGATGGATGAAGATGGCTTCGGCTTAGCGGCGACGGCGTCGTAGCGCCCTGGCTTCGATACGTTCGATATGGATCATTGGAACCAGTAACCAGATGGCAGCAGTGGCAAAGGACGAAATGACGACCAGCCAGATGTACGCAAATGAGCCTTCACCCAGTTCGGTATACAGATGAGCACCGATATTTTGCGAGGCCAGTGTGCCAAGATTGAAGATCGACATCAATAATGCAAAGAAGGTAGCTTCTGCGCGCAGCGGACAGGCGCGTGCGGCCAGGTCGAGAAAGGCCAGTGTGGTGATCATGCCGGTGATTCCCCAAATGATGTGAATCAGCAGAGCCGACATTTCGCCCATATAGCCCAGGTAGGTGAGCAAAGTGACTACCGACAAACCGATTGCGAAATTGATCAGGCGTCGCAGCGGTGTTTTGCGTGCCAGGGGCGCATAAATCAGTGCGCCCAGTACACTGGATGCGGAATCAACCGAATTCAGGAAACCGATGTATTGCTGGCTGAAACCGAGTACATCGGTCTGATAATAAAGAAAGGCGGGCCCGAATGAGGGGCTGAAATTGAATAGAAAAATGAAAGCGGCTACCAACCACACCGAGCGTTCACCAAACCCTGATCGCAGCGCAGCACCGATGGCTTTGATCTGTTTTTTACCTGATTTGACCGGTTTTTCCTGTACGAAATAGCGGGTAGTAACCAGTACGATCAAGGGAAACAGGGCAGCCAGGGTAAACGCGGCCTGCAATTGCCGGTGTTCGGCAAAATAGCCGCCGAGCAACCCAACTACGACCGATGCAATGGTGATCGCGGTCCACTGTACCGACTGGAATGCACCGGTGAGTCCATTGGATTTGCCATTTTCCACCATCAGCGCATCGACCAGTACGTCGTTATAAGCCAGACCCAATCCCATGATGATATAGAGTGCAGCCAATTCCCAGTAGGAATAGTCGGATGACAATCCGGCTATCAGACCGGCTGCGCAGGCCAGCAACGAGGTCAGCAACAGGTAGCTTTTGCGATGCTGGCCAAACAGCGGTACAAAATCGGAGATCAGGCCATATAGAGGCTTGATGAACCACGGAATGGATGCCAGTAGAAAGAAAAATGCAACATCATCGGCTGGCAAGCCCTGATCCTTGAAGTCGATGGCAATGACCTGATTCGGCAATGCCGACATACCCTGAGAAAAATAAACGATAGCAAACAAAATGGCGAGGCGGCGTGCCTCAATGGTTTTAAACGGATGTAGACGTTGTAGCCAGTGCATCATATCTGCTGGAATCCACTGGCGATGACACTGGTGGAACGGATGCAAAAAGGTATGGGTGCGAAAATCATGAGCGAATACCGGAATTGTTCGATCGCGTGTACTTTTACCATGCCTATCGGGAGAAATCCAGCCGCTCGCATCGATCAAACTCCAGTGGTGTTTATCTCAGAATTGGCTTGCTTGACTTCTTCCTGTTGCTGCAATTCCCACATTTGTGCATAGGCGCCTTTCAGCGCCAGCAACTGCGCATGGGTTCCCCGTTCAATGATGCGGCCCTGCGCCATGACCAGGATCAGATCGGCATCGGCAATCGTGGACAAGCGATGCGCGATGGTCAACGTGGTGCGATTGTGTGCGATACGCTCGAGTTCGGTCTGGATGCGTTTTTCCGAACTGGAATCGAGCGCTGAAGTGGCTTCGTCAAAGATGAGGATAGGGGAATTTTTCAGAATGGTACGGGCAATGGCTACGCGCTGTTTTTCGCCTCCTGACAGTTTCAGGCCACGCTCGCCGACCAGCGTGCCGTACTTGTCCGGCAGGCTGTCGATGAAAGCATGGATATGCGCCGATCTGGCTGCCGCATGGACTTCTTCTTCGGTTGCATCGGGTCGGCCGTAGGCGATGTTGTAATAAAGACTGTCGTTAAACAGCACCGTGTCTTGCGGCACGATACCCAGGGCTGCACGCAGACTCTGTTGCGTAACATCGCGGATATCCTGGTCATTGATGCGTATGCTGCCGTCCTGAATGTCATAGAACCGGAACAGCAGGCGCGCCAGTGTGGACTTGCCCGAGCCGCTGTGCCCCACGACCGCAATGTTTTTTCCCGCCGGTATGTCGAAGCTGACGTCAAACAGGATCTGGCGATTGGGTTCGTAGCTGAAATCGACATGGCGGAAGCGAATGGCAGGATGATCGGTGCGCAGTGGCTGAGCATCCGGTTTGTCCTGGATCTCCCGGTTTTCTTCCAGCAAGGTGAACATGCGTTCCATGTCGGCCAAGGCGTGCTTGATCTCGCGGTACACAAAGCCAAGGAAATGTAGCGGCATGTAAAGTTGCAGCATGAAGGCATTGACCAGTACCAGATCGCCCAGCGTCATGCTGCCGTCGATGACTTTTTCTGCCGCCAGCAGCATCAGCAGGGTGACGCCGATGGCGATGATTGCGCTTTGCCCGGCATTCAGCGTGGCGAGTGAAGTCTGGTTGCGTACGGCGGCCTTTTCCCAGGATTGCAAGTGAGTGTCATAGCGCCTTGCTTCCCAGGCTTCGTTGCCGAAGTATTTCACGGTTTCGTAGTTCAGCAGACTGTCGATGGCCTGGGTATTGGCTTTGGAATCCATGTTATTCATGGTGCGACGAAAGATCATGCGCCACTCGGTAACAAACAGCGTAAGCAGGATATAGGCCAGTAAAGTCACCAGGATAATGACTGAGAACCATACATCGTACTGATGGATCAGGATGATCAGCACCAGGCCAATTTCCAGTAGCGTGGGCAGAATATTGAATAACATGAAGTTGAGCAGAAATGAAATACCGCGAGTACCACGCTCAATGTCACGGGATACCCCGCCAGTCTGGCGTTCCAGATGAAAACGCAGCGACAGGGAATGCAGGTGCATGAACACCTTGTTTGCCACGCGCCGAATGGCACGTTGTGTGACCTTGGCAAAGATGGCATCGCGCAATTCGCCGAACAGGGTGCTGCATAACCGCAACAAACCATAACCAATGATCAGGAAAATCGGTAATGTCAGCATGGCGCGTGGCTGATCCAGCGTATCGACGATTTCTTTCAGAATCAGTGGAACCGAGACATTTGCTAACTTGGCCAGTATCAGCAAACTGAGTGCCAGAATAACCCTGATCTTGAATTCCCATAAATAAGGGAGAAGGGTGGCAATGGTTTTCAGATTGTCCTGTGTGGGTGCGGGTTTTTCTAGGCGAGTAGGGCGCATGGTTCAATTAGGGTGTTTGGAAAACTGATCGTGGTTCATCCGGGTATCGCAGCGCACGGATTTTAACCGCAGCATTCGGATATGGTATTTTACCTACTTGAGTTATTGCCGTAACGACGGTAAGGTAAGGTGCACTGGATTTTTTGCGGTGGGGTGGATGGTACGGCGTACTCCGTAGCGCGTGAAGCCGTCTGGATCATCCAGCAGGGACTGAAAATGACTGAGTGAATGAGCCATGGAAATAATTACTTGCTATCGTGATAACGAAATCGACCGGGAAATGCGTCACCTGTCAGCACATACCTATAATCTCGCCATCACATTGCTGGCACGCTGCGATACCAAACACCTGTTTATTCCGATTCGCAGCATGCAATACATGGCCATCATCGATCATGAAGAATTCGTGTTCATCGATGGCGAACGCAAGTGCTGGATCGATATCGCATGGCAGAATTTCAAGTCACATGACCGGGAAGCTCTGGATCAGCCTGTTGCTTATCAGGCCGTGTATTACCGGGAAAACATGGCCGACATCATGGCGCGCCTGCAAAGTGAGTTTCCGGTAGCACTTCAGACTTTGGTCAATAAATCGAAGTTGAGCGGTCCGGCGCGTATTTTGCATTTCCCGGGGAAGGATTAGTCATCTTCGCTCAAGTCCGGGCTCCAGCCTTCCTTTTTGGCTTGGGTGATGGCCATGCTGTAAAAATAGGTGTGACGTTTGCGTAAATCATCGGGAAGCCGACTCGGCAGATGCGCATAAGGCTCCCAAGCGGCATAAATTTTTTCATATAAAGACTGCATTTGCGCACTGCTCCATCCGGCACAGGTTTCGCTTTCCGGTAAAATTCCGAAAACCCAG
Source organism: Nitrosomonas sp. (assembly GCA_017879645.1). Classification (GTDB taxonomy): domain Bacteria; phylum Pseudomonadota; class Gammaproteobacteria; order Burkholderiales; family Nitrosomonadaceae; genus Nitrosomonas. The sequence continues at coordinate 4,772 of JAAEXZ010000058.1, read as the reverse complement.
GCATCGCGTACGATACGTCCAAGATGGGTCAGACCTGCATCGCTGTCCTGTTCAATTCCCACATAAAATTGTTCTGTCATTACTCTCGTCTCTCTCGGTGGTTGAATAGGTTTTAGGCGGTTAGTCGATTTCGTTAATGGGCAGTGTTATCCATGCGCCGAATGCGACTGGGCGTCGAAGCGTTGCAGGATATGATGCGTCATGCTGGTGGCCAGTTCCTCTTTGGCGAAAAATACCTTGCCCAGATTTTCCTTGCGCAGCAGGTTGGTTTCATCCTCGCTGCGACTGCGCAGGACGATTTCGATAGCGGGATTCAGTGTGCGCGCCGTGTCGATCATCTGGCGTACATTCAGCGGATCGGCTGTGGCAATGACCAGCATGGCGGCATCGGTGATGTGGGCCTGGATCAGAACTGATGGTTCGGTTGCATCCCCGGAGACGGCATTTTTTCCCTGCTTGCGCAGATCTTGTACCAGTTCACGATTCTGTTCCGCAACGATGAAAGGGATATCCTGCTGGATCAGGGCATCGACAATGCGTTGGCCGACGTGACCATATCCGACCAGGACCACCTGACCGGTGAGGTATTTTCGCTCGGTGCTCATCGGCAACTCGGCATAAGGATCGTCGCGGTTTTCGTATTTTCGTGCCAAAGCCGAGTATTTTAGCATCCAGTTCCGGAAGGGGTCGATGACGGCAAATGCAATCGGATTGAAGGCGATGGAAATCAGCGCACCCGCCAGAACCAGACTCATGCCTTCTTCCGGCATCAGGCCGAGGGATAACCCCAATCCCGCCAGGATAAAGGAAAATTCACCGATCTGTCCCAGGCTGGCAGCAACAGTCAGCGACGTGTAGAGCGGATAGCGCAATAATAGCACCAGCAGCATGGCTGCCATGGATTTGCCGACGATGATGATGGCTACGACAGCCAGGACGCGCAGGGGCTCCTCGATCAATACAGCCGGATTAAAGAGCATGCCGACCGAAACGAAAAACAGTACGGCGAAAGCATCACGCAAGGGCAAGGATTCCTCGGCAGCGCGGCGGCTGAATTTGGATTCGCGCATGACCATGCCCGCGAAAAATGCACCCAGGGCAAATGAGACATTGAACAATGCAGCCGCGCCATACGCGATGCAGATGGCAACGGCGACCACGGCCAGCGTGAACATTTCCCGTGAACCGGTGCGTGCAACCTGCCACAACAACCACGGCAGCACCCGGCGGCCGACAATCAGCATCAGGGCGATGAAGGCTGAAACCAGGAGTAATGTGACGCCAATGGTGCGCCACAAGGGATCATTTGCACTTTGCTCATCGACCGTGCCACCTAACATAGTTGAAAAAGTGGGTAACAACACCAGGATGAGCACAGTGACCAGATCTTCCACGATTAGCCAGCCAACGGCGATCTTGCCATTCATGGTTTCCAGCAGGCCGCGTGATTCGAGTGCTTTGAGCAGTACCACCGTGCTGGCACAGGAAAGCGATAATCCAAGGACCAGTCCGGCACCCAGACTCCATCCCCACCAGTTTGCCATAACCATACCGAGGATAGTTGCCACAGCCATCTGTACGATGGCGCCAGGGAGGGCGATGCGTTTGACCGATAACAGATCGTCCAGGGAAAAATGCAGTCCCACACCAAACATCAATAGCATCACGCCAATCTCGGACAGTTGTGATGCGATGCTGATATCGGCAACAAATCCGGGGGTTGTCGGACTGATGGCAATACCGGCCAGCAAATAACCAACCAGGGCCGGTGTTTTCAATCGCTCGGCGATGAAACCGAAAATCAGCGCCAGGCCAAATCCGGCTGCAATTGTCGTAATCAGGGCAACATTATGTTCCATGCGGGTTTCACTTGTATTGAGTTCTCAAAGGGTTAGTTCAGTCACGCATCGCTATTTTGTCACTGCATTACTGCACTTCGACAACTATGGATTCGTCAACCGTTTCCTCAGAGACAACAGGATGATTCAAAAATTTCTCAAATTCCATGCGCTCTTCATGGATGGCATCGAGAATCTGCTGTTTGAATTCTTCTCGTGAGAAAGCTTCCTCGAGCATCAGCAGCAATTTTTCCACAGTGAGTCCAATGGCGATGCCGCCGATGATACCACCGATTGCCGCACCGATGGCGGTGCCGATACCGGGTATGAAAGAGCCGAGTGCCATACCGGTGGCAGCTCCCGCTGCGGCGCCACCGAGTGCGCTGACTGCTTTGCCAGCAGTGACCTTGATCAGGGCCTGGGCGCCCAGTTTGAGAATTCCCTTGCCGGCAACCTTGGCGGTAATCTTGCCGGCGATGGCACCAGTGATGGCGCCTGCCGTTCCGATTCCACCGGAAATCAGGATACGGTTCTCCAGATTGACAATGACAGTGTGTGCCGGCGGTTCCTTCAGTGCATTCAAGGAAGCATGTCGAACCACATCGAGTTGTGCATGGTCAGTGACTTCGACACGATTTGCCGCCAGAATCTGTTCGACTTTTTGCAAATGCTGTAAGCGTAGTTGCTGGTTGTGCTGCAAAACATCTTCGATGGATTGCTGAACCGGATTGAACGCATTGCCCTGCATCAGATGGTGTTGCAATTTATCCGTCATCCAGCTTTCCAGTGCACCGGTAGCCAGAGCAATGATGCGCTCGTACTCACCGGGCAAGCTGTAATACCAGTCCAGGTAACTCTCTACGTTGTCGGCCATGTGCTGAAAGCTGGTAGCGGTCGTTTGGCGCAGTCGTTCAATCGATGTCTCCAGTTGGGAGAGACTATCGAAATAAGCCTGTTCGATTTGCGCAGCCGTACCCGGCTGATAATATTCCTCGCCAATTTTTTCCACAGTCTGCATAATGGTCTGCTGCGATTCCTGAATTTCTTTCACGGTTTCCGGGTTAGAACGCAGCCAGGCATCGACATAGACCGCCGAGGGCACATAAATGAAGAACAGAAAGAAAGTCACCAGTGCTGATGCGATGGCCCATGTCCAGGGAGAAACATCTGGTGGGTGATCGCTATCTTGGACCGGTGCAAAGACACGACGATACTCTGCGATAGGAACCATGAAACCGGAGATACCGAGTGCGATGTTATAAAACAGCACGATGCTGCCAAGGAAAACACATGCAATATAAATCAGGTCGTTGAAAGATTGCAGATGACCCATTGCATAATGCTTGACACCTTCGATGAGCCCCAGAAGTCGGCCGCTTTCCAGAATCAGTATGCTGTTACTGGTTCCCATCCATTTCTGGGTTTCAAGGGCGACAGCGTCACCTAGTGAGGAAAATTGCCGGTATTCCGCAGCGGGATCGACAGAAGTAATGAACAGGAACGCCATCGTTGTGGCCACGATCCAGCGTGTCCAGGACAAGGCCTTGTGAATGGCGATATACGGTTTGTATTCCCGCGCTGCAAGTGGCAATAAGATCAGATATATAACAGCAAATACTGGTATGCAGGCAAGGAAGATGATGCGTTCCTGCTTGTCTGCCATGCCGAGATACCCCAGCAGCAGGAATGCAAACGCCACAGACCATAGCAACCAACCGATATAAGCCAGAATGCGGCGAGTCAATAGCCAATGGAGTATACCCAGTTTCTGAAACTGGCTGGCGCGGTGAATTCTGTGAATTGTGACAGCATAGAGGGCTGCAAAATAGATCGGTAATCCAAATAAAAAAGTGGTGAGTAAAGCAAACCACAACTGCTTATCGGGGATCAATCTGCCGAAATGGTAAGCAAACCCGAGCCAGCAGGCAGAAAGCGCCATGTAACCAAGAATGCTTGTAAAACTGATATGTTTTAATTCTGGAAACAACGTATTTCCTTGATTGGTTTGTAATTACAACGTTCTTATAATCTCGGTGTCTGGCGTTTATCCAAAGTTATGGATTAATGGATTGCAGCCAGTGGCATGCATCGGATTGTAAACTGTCAAGTTGATACGTTGAAGGGGCTTTAAGAACTGAAATGTCCTGTTATTTTCTGTCGAGGAAAAACAGGCTATTACAGGTGTTACAAATTTTAAGTAGCCTCGTGGTTTCAGGATGCAGCGGATTGTAGTGTCGCTTTCCTTTTTCGTAAGGCTACAAAACTGATCAAACCCACTCCTGCAATCAACATGAGATAGGTTCGAGGTTCGGGTATGGGCGGAATATAGATGGGATTGGGTGAAAATACGGTATCCGAGGTATAGGACAGCAAGAAAGTCATATTGAAGTCTTTTTCACCCAGATAAAAAACTGATCCCAGAATCTGGTGATTATCGTTAATAGCTGAAACAGAAAAAACATCGTCTGCATCGAGTCGTTCGGCGCTGCCGACAGTGGCATTAAAAATCTGATTCAAATCGGTGATACCACCATGACTGTACAAAAAAGCATGATTTTCACCCGTAGCCGTGGTGGCGCTTCCCACAACCTCACCGGCATCGTTGATGTCTCGGGCAAAACTGGATTGACCACCCAGCGTTCCCAAATCCATCATGGCATTACCGTCGGTGGCAGTTACAAATGCATGCGAGGCTCCCCGTGCAACTTGCGCTTCACCGACCGCCTGACCAAGGTTGTTGATCGCTTCGGCATGACTGGTATTTCCACCGAGTGTTCCCAGATCCTTCGTTCCCGATCCATCGTTGCCGGTGATAAAGGCATGAAAGTTACCGGAGGGCGTATCCGACTTACCCGCGACTTGCCCGGAATCATTGATGTCGCTGGCGCTGCTGGAGTTTCCACCGAGCGTGTCCAATGGCGTCATATTCCTGCC
>JAAEXZ010000173.1 GCA_017879645.1 Nitrosomonas sp. | reverse complement strand
AGCGTTGGCAGCCGGTCTTGCAGTATGGATCATTCCGTTTGCATGGGTGCTCCGCGATGGTCTTGGTCCCGGTATGATTGTTAGTGAGGGCGGCAGCGCCATCGCACACTTCATCATCCTATATCTAATCGCCTTGATTCCCGTCGCCATATTAGCTCTCGCTGCGTGGGCTTTGCTTCGTACGCCACACAAAAAGGTAGCACGGGCACTCGGCTTGTAGTTTCATGTGCAAGCGGCAGACGCTCAGGCGACGGGTCTTGATTGGCAAACACAACGATGAGAACAGGATTTGTCGAGCAATACGGTGTACTGACTATACTTGGCTGGATCAGACGGCCGGCATTCCCGCGAATCACTAGTTGGGCAACCCCGTGCAAAACCAAGTTCTAAAAACATGGGTGGTTGACATTTGGCGCGTCGCACCATAAAATAAAGTCGTGATAAAAAACTTCAAAGACGCCGAAACTCAAAAGATTTATCAGCGTCAACGCTCGCGCAAGTTGCCATCCGATATTCAGCAAGTCGCTTTGCGTAAGTTACGCATGATAAATAACTCCATTTCAATTAATGATTTGCGAGTTCCTCCCGCCAACCGCCTTGAAAAGTTAAGCGGGAATCGGGCAGGTCAATGGAGTATTCGGATTAATGACCAATGGCGTATTTGCTTTCGTTGGGAAGGCAGTAACGCTCTCGATGTTGAAATTACGGATTATCACTAGACTCAAGAGTTGTATTTTGGTGTCTTGAAGGGTAAGCTTAGGGTGTAAGGCCATCTGTGTAACGAAGTTGGAGAAATCTATGCAATTGCCGATCCTTGCGTCTGCACCGCTGGTAAGTCAACATGCCGCTGCTTTTGAAGACTTGTTCGAGAACCGCAAACAATTTCGACATTTTCAGAACTACCTGACTGGCCTGATGGTGTTGCCGAATAAAAGCATGGCCAACATCAGTCGCTGCATTGTAGACAGTGCCGATAAGACGAATCTTTCCCGGTTTATGGCCACGGAACTTTGGTCCGATCAGAAAGTCAACGATCGTCGAATCACATACCTCAATCAGCAAACCAAAGCGGTTCGGAAGCCGAAATCGGACTCAGTGCTGATATTCGATGACACCTTGTGTGAGCATGTGGGCAGCTTGTTTCAGTATGTGGATCGGCATTACGATCATGCGGACGATCGCTATCCGCTTGCCCACAATCCGGTGACCAGTCATTATGTCAGTGGATCCGTTCGCTTTCCGGTGGACTTGCGTCTCTATCGGCGCTACGAAGAACTTACGCAGTGGGAGGCATTTGTATTCAAGCATTTTCCGATCACTGACATACCCAAGAACAAGAAAGAGCGTCAAAGGCTGCACAAACAGGTGGATGAAACGCTCTTGCAAGACCCTGATTTTCTGAAACTGCACAATCAGTTTCGCACCAAGATCGATTTGGCGCTTGAATTGCTTCATTCGGCCATTGCTCACCGTCTGCGCTTTGACGTGCTGCTCTTTGATGGCTGGTATCTATCTGAATCGCTGGTCAAGGAGGCTACACGCCGCCGCAAGAAGTGGATCAGCCTCTTGAAGAAGAACCGCAATCTCGAAACCAACAGCTTTCAACTCAAGGATAGCGATGGCCAGCCAATCGTTTTTGAAGGTGCGCATGTCTCTGTCGAAGACTTCGTCAAAAGGATACCTGCGAACGCCTTCAAGATGGTTGTGGTCAATGACAAGATCTACTGGACCTTCACCCTCACCGTGCGTATTCCTTCCTTGGGAAAGGTACGCCTGGTGATTAGCTATCAAAACGAAAAGTTGACCGACACCTTTGTCGTTTTGGTCACCAGTGGCCTTGATTGGAGTGCAAAACGTATCATTGAAACGTACTTGCTGCGCTGGCCAATTGAAACCTTTTATCAGGATGGAAAAGAGCATCTCGGGTTCGACGAATATCTCATGCGAAACGCCGAAGCCATTGGAAAACACTGGTGTCTGGTGTTCGTGGCCTATTCGTTCCTTCACCTCGATTGCTTGCCTTCATCACTGGCTAAAAAACACCTGCCAACCAAGTCCATTGGCCAAGCCTGTCGCGAGCAAGCACGAGCCTTGATCGAATTACTCATTGTCAAGTCTCACGAAATGATGCAAAACTGCAGAGACGCCAAGTCCGTTTTCGATTTCATATTCTCCAAACAACTACCCCAGTCTACTGCTGGGTTGGTTTTATGATTCCAAAACACAACAGTCGAGTCACTAGATTGGTAGGCAAGAATGTCTGATAAATTAAATCCTATTCATCCTGGCGAAGTTTTACTGGAAGAATTTTTGAGACCGATGGAATTAAGTCAAGATCGGTTGGCTATTGATATTGGCGTAGACGCTCGGCGCATAAATGAAATTGTATTAGGTGTTCGTAGTGTCACGGCAGATACAGCCTTACGCTTGTCGCGCTATTTTGGTGTCTCGCCCCAATTCTGGCTTGGGTTACAAGCAGAGTATGATTTAGATGTAACTCTTGATTCTTTGGGAAGTCGCCTTGACAGAGAAGTCAGACCGCGAGTGCCAGCGTAATTTTCCAAAGCAAAGGTTCTGGTTAGCGGGCAGGTTGGCTAACAAAGCGTGCAGTGGATGGTGGGGATTCTGCCGCTTCGAGGAGCATTTTTCTGGCTTCGGGTTTTTCCTGCTCTCAGGCATTTTCCCAGCCCGCCCCACCACCACTAACGCAAACCGTTCATCGAGTTCGATCTGGCGCCTGACGCCATCGAGCCGGCCACTTTGGACGACTTGCATGCGGAGGTGGCCAG
>JAAEXZ010000172.1 GCA_017879645.1 Nitrosomonas sp. | reverse complement strand
GCACCGACGGTTGGCGGGAATATCTGCTGACCGGCCTATTGGGCAGCACTGCGAATATCCGGAAAATCTTTACACTGTTAACTGAGAACGAGAAGACCGGATTGATTTATCCACAAAATTTCGCCAAATTACCTTACTCTTCTTATACTTGGCTTTCCAATCGGCAGTTGGGCCAGATCTGGTGCAATAAACTGGGCATTCCCTTACCCAAAGGGTATTTTGATTTTCCTGCTGGCTCCATGTTCTGGGCACGAACAAAAGCCCTACAGCCGCTATTCGATGCACACATCAAGCTGGAGGATTTCCCTGAAGAAGCGGGGCAAAAAGATGCCACACTAGCACATTGTATCGAGCGTCTATTCGTACCTGTTTGCACGCTCGCTGGATACAACACCACCATTCTGCAAGATGCTGCAACGGCGAGTTGGTCGCGCTGGCGTTTCGAACAATACCTGTCACATGATCGGAACAATATACGAGCCATGCTTGCAGACCCGGCACTGCACGTCGTGGTATTCGACATTTTCGATACCTTGCTGACACGTCCCCTGCTGGATCCGGAAATGATCAAGCATCTTGTCGCTCATCAAGTCGACGAAAAAACCGGTCAGACGTATCTGCAATATCGCGCCTTGGCGGAAACGCAGGCACGGCAGAAAGCAGGACGGGATGTGGATCTGAACCCCATCTATACAGAGTTTTTGGCACTGTCCGGTCTGGACCGCACCGTCGTCGATCAATTACAGCAACTCGAACAAACCATCGAACAGGACATTGTCGCACCACGACCGGAAGCGATCGCATTGATGCAATTTGCCATCGCATCAGGCAAACGCGTCATTCTTGCCAGTGACATGTATTTGCCCCGGCTCAGCGTCGAATCCATGTTGCAGCAGCATGACATTCTCGGCTGGCACGCTCTTTATCTGTCATCCGATATTGGCGTAAGAAAGGATACCGGAGAGCTGTACCGGCAATTGTTGACGCAAGAGAATACTTCTCCGAGCGCAGTCATTGTCATTGGTGACAATGAACATTCGGATGTTCAGGTACCCTCTGAATTAGGTATGCGGAGTTATCACATCCTCAGACCGGTTGAACTGGCGCGCGCAACACCCCGTCTGGAATCCATTATCGAAAACTCTCTTTATCGTCCTGTACTAAACGAACAACTGACCCTGGGCTCCATCGTTCAAGCTGGCTTCGGTCCACTGCATTACCCCGGCTTCAACCCTGCAAACCTGTTTCCGCCTTCACCCTGGATCATCGGATATGCCATTGTCGGACCTGTGATTCTGTCTTTTATCCAATGGCTGACCAACAAAGCACAAACTGATAATTTATCGCGCCTGTATTTTCTGGCACGCGAAGGGCAGATTCTAAAGGACGTGTATGATCGCTGGGTGGCTGGACAAGCCGATGCCGTACCGTCGGATTATCTCATCCTGTCACGCCGCGCCATCACCGTGCCAACAATTACGAGTCTCGAAGACATTTACAGCATTGCAAGCACCCAGTACTATGCCAACAGTCTAAGGCATTTTATCCAAGAGCGTTATGGTGTGACACTTTCCGATACCGAATGCGAAGAACTGGACCGCCAGGGAGTTTGGAAAAAAAACAAGCCGGTCAGTGTCGACAAAGGCAACATGGAACATCTGAAACCATTACTGCAAGCCCTACAGCAGCGTATACTGGATGCTGCCCAAGCTGAACGGCCTGGATTGCTGGCTTATCTGAACGAAATCGGTTTGTCTGACTCATCGAATGCCGCAATTGTCGACATCGGCTATTCGGCTACCATTCAGGGGTATCTCAATCGACTTTTAGGCAAGAAAATACATGGATACTATCTCGTTACTACAGACCGGGCCGAGAAAGTATCCTCGGAGTTTGGTGTCACCGCGGCAGGTTACTACGCACATGGCATCGGATCTCTGACTGCACAAGTACCCATTTATGCACAAAGTTTCTCTCTGGAAAAACTCATGAGCTCAGACGACGCGCAGATCGTTCGTTATCGGCTAGAGGCATCAGGCGATAGCGTTCCGGAATTCCGCCAGCTTGCCGACGAAGAACGCCAGTCGGCATCGACACGAGCAGAAATCAGGCGCGGCATTCTCGATTTCGTCACGCAATCGGTCATGATCAGAGAGCGGTGGGTTAGTGATTTCGAGGTTCCCATGGATGTTGCGGTTGCCTTGTTCGATGAATTCATCCAGCACGCTTCACCGGCAGAACAGCGCATTCTTGGTACGATCGTACTCGACGATCATTACTGTGGTCGCGGCCTGGTCAGTTAGGACACGTACAAACCGATGAGTGACCTCCAATCCGGTACAGACAGCCCTTCCAGAGCGCATCCTTTTTTCTCGGTCGTCGTCGTCAACTATAATGCTGGCTCAATGCTGGCTCAAGTCATGACCGCGCTTTCCGTTCAAACTTATCGGCATTTTGAAGTCATCGTTATCGATAACAACAGTCAGGATGATTCCTGGCGCGCAACCGAGAATCTACCTTTTCCATGCCGACTGGTGCGGCTAAACGACAACACCGGATTTGCGGCTGCCAACAATCTTGCCGTCAGGGATTATGTGCGTGGAGATTGGCTGTTTCTGCTCAATCCCGATGCCTTTCCGGAACCCGATTGTCTGGAGACAGTGGCGCGCAGCATCGATGATTATCCGGCCGTGGATTGCTTTGGTTGCGCACTGATCAATGCCAGACAACCAGACCGTCTGGATGGTCTGGGCGATGCCTATCATGTCTCCGGATTGCACTGGCGCCAGGCACATGGCGCCCCTTGTACAACGATACCCG
>JAAEXZ010000171.1 GCA_017879645.1 Nitrosomonas sp. | reverse complement strand
TTTGTCGGTATAAGCGCCTTCACACCACGCGGATTGTCTTCGTTGATGATACGCTCGGTTACTTTCACGTCGAAATTCACCGCCGCAGAGAACGCATCCACGATCTTCGCCAACAAACGCGCATCAGATAGTTTACCAATCACGCCATATGCGTTGTACTTGTCCTTTTTATTGGATTCATCCGTTGTTCGTTGAACACCTGGCATCTGGTTGATCTTATCCAGAACAGAACCGACACTACTAATAGGTGCAAACCGATTAAACCGAATGTGATTATTACTAATCACTTCATACGACGAATCAAACACAAATCGTGCAACACCGTTTCGGTAAAACGCCAGAAGGTCTTTCTTGATACCGTTGTATTGACGAAGGACGCCACCGAGTTCCGTTGTAAATTCGAGAGGCAAACACAAGGCCGGAGTACAACCTTTCGCCTTAATCGACTCAATCAGGACTTTGGTCAATGACTTCAATGTAAACGATGGGGTTTCCGTTCGAACACCCGGTGCTATACCGAAGTTACCATTCAACAGTGAATTTGGCAACAACGCATTGAGAACAAATGGTTCCTTGCGAGAGTCATCGTAGTTATCTACCGAGTGCATAACAGGCAGATAGAACGGATCGAAAAACACCTTATCCGAATACTTTGACAGACGCGTTTCCGTGTATCGCATGGCTGCCGGAGGGTCGGTCATTGTTCCCCAATTGCCTTCACCACTAAACAACGGAATAGGTAAGCTATTCGCAGTCACGATTGCATTGTAGATCGACGAATCGCCATGTGGGTGGTAATCACCCATCGTGTCTCCCACAACCTTTGCCGCCTTCAAACGCCGTGCATTTGCACGTAATCCTAGTCTATGTGCTGCCCACAATGCACGACGCGTAACAGGTTTCAATCCGTCGATGTTACAAAAGATAGCGCGATCTTCAATAACTTCAACACTATATTCCGTATACAGTTGCTTACTAATTTCAAGGAATTTTGCGTCCTTGACATACGGTTTACTTTTCATCGCGTGCTACCCCAAGCATGGTCTGTCGATAGGATGCATTCTTACCCATCAATCGCTCAAATTCTTTTGCTTCTGCGTTGGACTCTGGTGGCATAATACGTAACAGTTTACGTTGATTAACGTTGAATGCGTACTGCTCCAACATTTCAACAGACGCCTCACCATGTCCTTTCAAGTGCTTTATCTCAACACCTTTCATCGTTCCAATCTGTTTGTAAACTGCGCGTTTTGTTTGTCCGAAATACAATTTGTTCTTGTAGTTTGCATAATACTCCGGTGCTATCACCATATACACACGATGTTCTTTAAACAAACGTGGTGTAAACTTCCAAAACAACGTTAGGAGAAGCGTGTTGATATGCTTTCCATCGACGTCACCATCTGCAAGAAAGATGATTTTACCAAAACGTATGTCACCGGGATTCTTTGGATTTGACCCCAAACCAATACCCGCCAGAATACCCGAAACTTCCTTATTCGCGTTTATCTTATCTTTGGTGGCGTCCATCACGTTCAATGGTTTACCACGCAATGCGAACACAGCCTGAAAGTTCTTGTCCCGTGCCTTCTTACATGGTCCTGCCGCAGAATCACCTTCTACCAGAAACAGTTCTCGATCACCAATAGGTGTCTTTGAATTGTTCACGTCTGAGAACTTATCCGACATTGTTTTCGATGCCGCGCGCACATTCTTCAACAGTTTCTTGTCTTTCAAGAAATCCGCAGTCTTCTTACGAAGATCAACAGCCCGTTGAATTATTCTACGTGCAAGCGTTTTGTTCGCCTTGAAGAACTCAGTTAGGTCTTTAAGCACAAGTGGATAGATCGCATCGTGCGCTCGTGAGTCAATCAATTCGTCCTTGCGTTGATTATTGAAAGATGGCGCTGCAATCTTCGCATTGACCAAACCTACCAGACCATCCTGCAAATCCTGCGGCTTATATTCTTCCTTTTTATTCTTATATGGACGCAACGCCGTAACCAATGCAGCGTACACCGCCTTAACGTGATTACCACCATCGCGATTATTCAAGCCATTTGTATACGCGAACACTGCAACGTCTTCTGCATTTGCAAATGACAAGGCAACATCTGCGAACACGGAATGATGCACGAAGGTCTTACCCATTGCCTCCGCGTTGAATTTCTTCAACTGTACATCAATGTATTCGTTGATACCCTTGCTCTTGTACGTGGTTGTCTTGCCATTCACTCCAGTGAGATTTACCTCAAGATTCGGTACGAGATACGACGTTAGACGACACCACTCGACAACATCATTGTAATCTAACTCTGCACCTTTGTCAAAGATAGTGTAATCCGGTTCAAAGTAGATAATCGTGCCCTGTTTGGCACGCACACGATGCGGTAACTTCGGTGCGGATGCTTTCTTAACATCCGTTTTAAGTTTACCTTTCGTGTATTCAATGAAGTACCATGCTCCATCTTTAAACGTCCACACTTTGAACACGTTTGACAACGCATTGGTACACTTAATACCGAGACCATGTGTACCGCGTGATGCTGTATCACCGTCGAAGTTACTGCCTGCATGGGTCAAACCCGTTGCGGCGTAGAACTGCGACAACTTCTCTTTGCGGCCGCGCTCATCCTCATATACCTGCGGCTTTACCGGAATACCCGGACCGTGATCGACAATCCAGTAGCCTTTCTTATTCGGATCGAACAGAATGTGACCATACTTATTTTGACCCTTCAACGCAATATCAACGAAATTATCCGCTGGTTCACGCAGAATGGTAAATAGGCCGTCCTTATTGACCGGACCCACATAAACAGCAGG
>JAAEXZ010000170.1 GCA_017879645.1 Nitrosomonas sp. | reverse complement strand
GCGGCCGGAGATGTCGTTACCGAAGTGGCCGGTCAAGGTACGGATCGCGTGCAAAGTGCTGTCGCCTATACACTTGCTACGCGTCCCGATATTGAAAATCTCACCTTGACCGGTGTAACAAATAGTAATGGAACAGGTAACGGAGCCAGCAACATCCTCATCGGTAATGACGGGTGTCAACATTCTGAAGGGGAATGCTGGCGCAGATTTTCTGACCGGTGGGGTGGGTTTGTATACGCAGTTCTGGGTGATTCTCCGGTCGGAGCCAGTGTACATGACCAAATTCTGGATTTTGAAAGTGGTATCGACAAAATCAATCTGAATGCAATGGATGCCAATCTTGCCGTGGCTGGTAACCAGAATTTTGCATTTATCGGTACAGCTGCGTTCACGGCTCCTGGGCAAGTCCGCTATGCGGGAGGGTTACTGGAAGCCAATGTGGGCGGTGCCAATGGTAAAGCTGCCGGTTTGCAGATCGAACTGGTTAACGCGCCAGCTTTGATTGTCAGCGATCTCATTCTTTAGCGTGACTAGTTTTAGCTGATGCTATTGCACTAAAAATTGCGACCGGGAGAATGGGACCCCTCCCGGCCGAATAGATAACGATTACTGTGTTTCTAACAGGTAATCACTGTACTAGAAATCGACGGTAAGCTGTGTCAGGAATGCACTGAAATCGCCATTGTTCCAACCATTGGTGCGTGCCCCGGCGCCTCCCGAAAAGCCGTTGGTATTGGATGTTGGCGTACTCGCAGTGTGAATGTTGAGCATGTGTACGATATTGGCCTGAAACTTCACATTGGAATGCGGATACCAGTTCATGCCGATTCTGACCATATCGGCTTGCCCGCCGCGAATGACACCGGAATTCATGTCAATGAAATCATAACCGGCGGTGACTTCCCATGCTCCCCATCCCGATCCATTGAACTGAAAGGGCTTCTTGGGTCTGATGCGGTTAGCGGCGCCATTCCGTACATGATAAGTCTTGGATTCGCCGGTCAGGAAGTAACTCGCGAAACCATAGTAGCCTGTCAGATGCTCGTTGTCATAGCCATGGCCGTTGATGTTGGTGCGTAAAAATTCGCCTTGTGCCGAGAAAGGTCCGTAAACAAACCATCCTTCCGCACCGTAGCGATCATAACTGCTGATTCGCCGGTGATTGGGATCGGATAGGGCTCCCGAACTGAGATTACCGGTATTCAGGATGTTGGTACGATCCACGTTGGTTCCCGGGAAGGCAAAGAACGCCATGCCGCCACCACCGCCGGTTTGTCCTTCACCAACCATGGTGCCATCGGCACGATATTGGGTATTGACGGTGGTATGACCAGCCGAGATACCGATATGCAGGAATTTGGTTTCGTCTTCCATCCAAGGTCTGCCGCTGATACGCCCGATACCTTCCCAGCCGGTATCACCCGAACCGTTATTCCGATTTTGGTTGCCGTTGGCGTTGACGGATGTGGATGCAGCCGACCAGCCACCAATCGGCTCGGTCTGGAATGCCAGTCCTGTCTGGAACCGTGGCACGGCATAATTGACGCCGACACCCGTTTTGTAGGTATTGGGATTGTCAACGAAGGTATTCACTGCCATATGACGTTCGATGAAATTCAGGAAGCGGTTGCTGGCGGCTTCTTCTAAACTGAAGGGTTCCTTGAAGGAACCGATTTTGTAGGATAAGGCATTGGTATGGTTGAGGCGCACGAACGCATCCGTAATGCCGGAACCCACTGTGCCATTACCGCGACTGAAGTCGTATTCAAACTTGTAGTCCCAGATTTTGTAGAAAGTACCCTCGATTCCCAAACGGGCGCGGCGGATATTGGCGCCGCTGTCCAATTCGTTGGGTGTGTTTGTGCCGGTGGCCGGTGCGGGGTCATTGACAAAATTGTATTGCGAGGCTGGTTGTATTCGACCGTTTAGCGATACGGTGAAGTTGCCGTCCTTGGTAGCCCAGTGTAGACCACGATCATCGAATGTACCGTGAATTTTCTCGACCTCTTTCATGCGCTCTTCCAGTACCGATACCTGACTGGCCAAGTCCTTGTCGGCTGATTGTTCAGCGACTTCCGTGTCCTGTTGTTGCCGCTGGGCTTTGGATGAATCCACCACCACATCCGCTTTTTTATGGATATCCACAGGTGTTGCTGTAGTCGTCGCTTCGGCCTTGACGGCGCGTTTATCCTGTTTTTCATACGTACCCATGTGCACCCGGCCAGGCCCCGGTTCCGCAAAAATCTGTTTCGTTTTGGTATCGACGTATAAATCCAGTGCATGTGCACTGGTTGCTATACAGATTTGTGTGGTTATTAAAACTGCCATGAGTGGCTTGACTATGCGCATAAGGTCTGCCTTTAATCCTCGAATTGAAATGAGTTGTAAACCAATGGCAGTCTTTATATCGCGGTAATGTTACAGTTTTGTGACGGTTGCGGTTTTTTTGCAGTTTGGTTACAGGATGTTTTTATTCAAGAGGGTTTTAGAGCCTGGTGTTCATGACTTGAAATGATGATTCTAAATTTTTACAATACGCTGCCCTGTCGTTCGGAAACTCGAATGCATCGGTTTTGTTTCCAAATCGGAATCGATAATGAAACAGGCACAAAGCTGGCGGGAACTTTGATGATTAATTTTCTTGTCTAATTGAGTGTTAGTGAGATGTTTGAACTAACACTTATTTCTATTAACTAGATCACCATTTAATAGGGGGTAAATAAGATGGCAACAACATATGGGACGACGAGCGCGAGTACAAGCGCTGGCTACGACATGTCGCTGTGGTACGACTCGAAGTATTACAAGCTGGGCATGGGCACGATGCTGCTGGTAGCGATATTCTGGATCTGGTATCAAAGGACATTT
>JAAEXZ010000010.1 GCA_017879645.1 Nitrosomonas sp. | reverse complement strand
AACAGCCGATCCCGTTCCACCTATCCCCGACTGTATTGCTGCTGCAGCCGGATTGATCAGCGTTGCACCCTCGCAACTGTTTTTACCCTGAGCGGCGACAGAATGAATCAACAGCGATAAGCACAGAATCAATCCGGATAAGCCGGAGGGCAGATTGGTCAGTAAACGCTTTTTGCTAGAGACCATGAGTGGCATAGAGGATGACATAAGGAGTTACTGACCCGAATTCGCAGGATGATCGGGCTCGGCCGTTTCGTGGTAAAAATAGATGCCGAAAGTCATCCGATGACGTGGTTCGTCATCTTGCAGGGCATCGTTTTTTTCCAGCTCCAGCGCTTCTTTGTTGATGGCAAGTAATGACTCCATGCCGGCTGCTTCCGCTTTTTCTGCCAGAACGGTGATGGACTGTGCGCTCAAGGCATTATAGTGCACACTACGTTCAAGGAAGGGGTGGCTCTCGCCTAGCAAATTGCTGGTGGCGGCAGCGGCATGATCATGCACATTGTGGCTGAAATAGTATACTTTCTCGTCAAAACCATGAGCAGGAATAAACGCCGCAGTATTCAGACAGACCTGATTCTTTTCATTGACATGGGCCACACCCAGCCGCATCCATTCATCCAGCACGACACGTGAGCGAATATCGCAACTGACACTGGCGACAAGTCCTTCGAATGAAATCTCACCGCCATCCTTGATGAAACGTGGCAGGGGTTTGGGCTGGTTGTTTTCATCCAGATATCGTGCATCGCTGGTCCACAGACTGATCAGGCGAGCACCTAATGAAACGGTTTGTGGAACCGCCTCGACATTGTCATTCGCACAGTGACGCAATCGCTTGATGTCCTTGCGGTGAATTCCGGTCAACAGGCTCATGTGACTGTCGGTGAATGGTTTGTTTTCAATTCTGAAATCGCGATCAGCAACTTCAATGAAAATATTTTTCAACAAATCGGACAAATAAGTGTAGGTGATGCCTTTTGCCAGCATTAACCGGATTAAAGGGCGTAACACTCGCCGTAGTGCGTTGACCAACAATGGTGAGATTGTTGAATTTATCGGGCAGGAACCATGCATGGTGATCGAACCAAAAAATTAACCATAACAAAAAGCAATGAATTTAAATCATTTTAACACAATGTGGGAAAATATTACACAAATATCTTGACAATAACTTGCATGATGCGTATAGTTAATCATGCGGGAAAAAATCACACAAAAATGTAAATGTATTGTTTGATCCTGCGCTATTGAAAGTTTTTTAAATCTTTAGTTAAGTTAGGAGGGGTTATGTTTGAGGTATCTGTATCTAAAAAGATAGCCAGATCGATTTTATGTTCGTCGGCAATTTTGGCTTCTCTTGTCGCTAGCAGCGTTTCGGCCGGTGATAATGAAGTTAAATTCAAACTTACGGACAATCCAGGAAGCTGGTTTGATACCGGTGTGGATGTTGCGGGCAGTCGTTCGATTGCAATTGCTGCACCTGGTGTCAAAGTCAGTTTCAATGGTGCATCGAATACGGTTCATACCAGAACCAGTTTGATTTTTCCTACTGGTGCCGACGGTATGCCGTTTAATACAGAGCCAACAAAAGGTGGAGATAGTTTGAAACTGACCACACCAGGCTTGTACGTGTTTACTTGCAGTGTTCACCCCTACATGTTCGGAGCCGTGATTGTTGATGATCCTGCTACGAAAGGACTGGATATCGGATCGTCACTGAGCATAGTCAATGGAATCACCGTGCCCAGCACCAGCGATCTGGCGACACGTTTACTGAGAACCTTCTTCATTGCCACCAATCCGTCGAACTGGCAAAACTATGCCAGCAATAAACCTTGGCACATTACCTATCCAAACGTTGATGTAAATGTGGGTGGAAATACCGTTCTGAATCTACCAGCAGTGCTCAATGCACGTTACGGTAACGATCTGACTTTATCGCCATTGACGAAACCACAGACTAATGCCGTGGGAGAAATCTGGGTAGCCACCCAGTTTGAAACGACCTCTGGAAAATCCAAGCCCGGTACGGTGTCGGCTTTGGACGGTGCGACTTGGGAAGTAACCCGCAAAGTGGCTTTGCCTAACATCGAAATGAACAATCCACACAATATGTGGACCGACAAAGATCAAAAAGTGATTTACGTGACGCAATGGTTCGATAAAAAACTGACCGTCTATGATCGATTGACCGGTAAATTGATCCGCAATGTTTCCGTGGGTGAGGCGCCAGCGCACGTGATGACCTTGGCGGATGGAACCGATAGACTGCATATCACCAACAATGGCGATACGCGCTCGGATTCAGTGATGGAACTGGCTCCATTGGCCACCAATGTGTTGCGTCGTATCGATATCGGGCGGGGTAATCCGCACGCACACTGGATGAGTCATGATGGAAAGTTCATGGTTACACCCAATGTCTTTACCAGCGATACCACTCAATATAATTTTGAAGATAACCGTGTTGAAGCCATTCTGCCTTCTGGTGTTTTGCCTTTCAGCCATCCTTTGGCAACCGGCATGATGCCAGATGCCAGCAAGTACTATGTCGCGAATCTGCTGGATAGCTCGATTACCGCAATTGACATGAAAGACCATTCGGTAATCAAGAACATCAATCTGATTGCCAATTACAATCCAGTCACAGGGGATATTTCTGGACCAGTTGGTGCTTTACCGATTCAAACACCGGTTTCTCCAGATGGCAACCACATGGTGACAGCCAATACGCTAACCGGCACCATTACGATACTGGATACTAAAACTGATACTATCGTTAAGATGTTGCCATGTGATCCGGGTTGTCATGGCGTGCAATATGGCGCCAAGCAAGGTGGTGGATACTATGCGTATGTTTCAAGCAAATTCTCAAATCGGCTACTCGTAGTTGATCCTGATCCAAATAGTGATGGCAATCCTGTGGATGCAGTTATTGCCGGTAGTGTCGGACTGTCTGCTGGCGATGGTACAAAGCTTGATGATAGCATCAGCGGCAATGCCGGTATGGGTGGTCAGGGAATTTTACCGATTCCCGTGGTCTATAACGGTTGGGTGCAAAATCTGCCGGATACCTGGAAAAGTCAATTGACGTCAGCGCAACAGAAACCGGCTGAATAATCCATAAACGACCGAGAGTGTTCGTTACAGTTTACTCACATGGATCGTTTTGATGGCAGTTCTATGAGCAGTAAGAATTGTAGTTGTAGTAACAAGTTGTTTTTTTAACCAGTCATGGAGAGGAAGTTGGTTCGGCGCAGTTTGCTTCCTTTCCATGCTTGAATCAACGAGGAGAAAAAAATGAGTACAGGACAAGACGATTCGGGAAATGACGTAAATGACGATTCATCCGGAGGTGGTGGAGGCGGCAAAGCCTTCAAGTTCACCATTGTGGATGGAAAGGTAACGGAAATCTTTGAAGTCAAGGATGGTGTAGCAGAACCCAAACCCATCGATGATGACGGTAGTGAATCCTATACTGTGGAGAATGGGGTTGTGGTTAGAACCGAAAAAAATGCTTTCGGTACGGAGATCACTCGCTATACTGATTCGGATGGTAATGGACTATACAGTCGTATATCAGAGAGCTGGCAAGGCAGCGATGATTCACCGGGCCCACATTTCAGGCATGACGGGGATCTTAGTTATTTGTCTACGGTAGGTGATGACTCCATGGCCGTAAGGGCTGGAGAGGATTGCAGCGGTGGACAAGGTGCGGATGATTTTTATATTCGCGAGGCGGGTGATTTGCGCATTGGCGATTTTAAGTCGAGCGAAGATAACCACATCATTTTTGATACTGGCTTTGGATTAGCCTCGAAAGAGGAATTACAAGGCTATGTCACTGGTGTGCAGTACAACGGTGATGATCTGGTCGTTACATTCGTTAACAATGTGGCGACAATCACGTTGGTTGGTGTAGGTGCCGATGTCAGCTGGGATGACGTTCAAGTCCTGAGCTAGTCTGCTTAACAAAGGGAGGGCAATCCTCCCTTTAGTTTCTTTTTCTTTTCTACTGTACCTGTTTCCCTTGAGTCATGAGTATGTCACCAAGCGTGACTACAGTTGCTCATGCTCGATCCCAATGGAATTTCCTGGAAGATGATCAGAATATTGTCTTCCTCATTTTATCGTTAAAGGAAGACATGCAATGAACATAACACCGATTAACCAAGAGCGTTTATTGAACGCAAAAATTGCCTATACGCCGCGGAATCTCAAACTGGCTTCGGTTTTCGCTGTATTGCAGGGAGATGATGTCATACCGGCGGCAGGCGATTTTGTGCTGGCGAGGGTCAAAAAGATTGGCCATCATTCGGGATTGGAACTGGTGCATGGCCGACGCTCGGCACTGTTTGTCGGCGACGAGATCATTGTTTGCTATGGTCATCGCTATGCCCCCGATCAGTTTGAAGCACAGGTTCCAGGCGATCTGGGGCCATGCGATCTGGTTGCCTCCGGCGGTATTGCCTCGCGTATGAATTATCGCCACGCCAATATGAAAGTGCCGACAGCGATTGAACCGGTTGGCTTGTTGGTGGATCGCCAGCATCGACGCATCAATCTGAAGGATACCGCTCTTCCCAAGCTGGCCAGCCTGATGTCCCGGCCTTATACCATCGCAGTGGTGGGTACATCGATGAATGCCGGTAAAACCACGACAGCGGCAACACTCATTCGCGGATTGGTGAATGCAGGGTATAACGTCGGTGCGGCAAAGATCACCGGAACTGGCTCGGGTCGTGATACCTGGCTGATGACCGATGCCGGATCGAAATTGACGCTGGATTTCACCCATGCGGGCTATCCATCGACCTATCTTGTCAAACCGAATGAAATCGAGCACATCATGGAAACACTGGTAACGCATTTGAGTGTGGCCCGAGTGGATGCCATCGTCATTGAGATCGCCGACGGCCTGTTGCAGCGTGAAACCGCTTCGCTGCTGGATTCCAGAATGTTTGCCAAGATCGTGGATAGCATGATTTTTGCGGCAGGTGATGCAATGGGCGCCATTGCCGGTGTCGGGTGCCTGAAGCAGAAAAAATTGCCGATTGCAGCGGTAAGTGGTCGCCTGACGGCATCTCCACTAGCCATCATCGAGACCGAGAATGCTGTTGAATTGCCTGTTCTCGATAAAGCCGCACTCAGTTCGCCATCGGTGATCGATGCGCTGCAAATTCCCTTGGGGATGAATGCCATGCGTCCCGTGTCTGCATCAGCAAAGTAGAGTAAGAGAGTTGATTCAAGTACAAAAGTGATTATCGCACTATGACGATTCCTTCCATCCTGAAAGGTCAGCGACGCACATTATTCGTGCGTCTGGTCGCCAATGGTCTGGCGCAGGCTGCGTTGGCCATCTGTACGGCGTGGCTGGTGAGAGAGATTTTTGATGGCTTCCTGACATCCGGACAGCCTGTTCTGAATGGACAGGTGTTGATGCTGATCATCGGAATGATCATGACTGCAGGG
This sequence comes from Nitrosomonas sp., assembly GCA_017879645.1. GTDB lineage: Bacteria > Pseudomonadota > Gammaproteobacteria > Burkholderiales > Nitrosomonadaceae > Nitrosomonas. The sequence goes on along the minus strand of JAAEXZ010000010.1, from coordinate 50,259 downwards.
TGCATCAGTTGGTTGCGCATGGTAGAGCGGATCGATGCAGAATCGATGGGTCAGCACTACGCTGCCGAGGTGCGCATTCTGCTGTATGACTGCCTGAGTTTTTTGACACCGCGAGCATTGCAGCAGCGCAGTCGCGGTGGTGTATCGTTGCGTTTCGTGGGGGATATGACGTCGCTGCGACGCTGGGTCAGCATGGGATTGGCGCGTATGACTGTTGCTGGTGTCTCCACCCTGTCTGCGCTCTTGATGCTGAGCTTGATCAACTGGCAGCTTGCTTTGACGGTTTTCATTTCACTACTGTTGGGAGCCTGGCTCACCTATCTGTTTGGCAAGCGTATGCGCGCTGCCGCAGTGGAATCGCGGCGCCGTCTTGCGAATCTCGCAGCCAACGTCAATGAAAAAGTGACCAGTATCGCGGTCGTTCAGGTATTCGGACAAGTGGACCGGGAACGCGAACATATCATTCGCCAGGGACAGTACCTGCAGGATTCGATGGTGGCGAGAGCGCGAGTGGCCGGACAGATTCTGGGTATCACGGAATTTTCGGTGGCGATGACCTCGGCGACCACATTACTGGCAGGCATTGTTACCCTGGCAGCGGGTACAGCGAGTGTCGGTGCGGTAATTGCCGCCATCAGTATCGTCGGCATCCTGCTGCCACCGTTGAGGGATCTGGGGCGTGTGCAGGAATACTGGCACGGTGCCTGTATCGCACGCGAAAGAATCAAGGATTTTATCGATAGTCCTTCACTGGTATCCAAGAATACCCATGCGCCCGATCTGGTTCCCGGGCCAGGAAGGCTGGAGTTTACCGGCGTCGGTCTGACAGGAAGTCTCGATGAAGTAAGCGGTGTGGTGGAACCGGGAACGGTGGTGGCGCTGGTGGGACCGAATGGTTCCGGAAAATCGACATTGCTGATGCTGGCTGCGCGACTCATCGATCCGCATGCCGGTAAAGTACTGCTGGATGGTCAGGATCTGGCTGCGCACAGTCTGGATTCCGTGCATCATGCCATTGGCATGGCCGGACCGGATTTGCCGCTGCTGCGCGGCACCATCGATCGGAATTTGCGGTATCGCTGGCGCAAGGCGCCCAAAAAAGAAGTGGCGCGTGTGCGTGCGCTGTGTGGCATCGATGAAATGCTGGCGAATTTTCCCGAAGGGGAAAAGACTCGCGTGGCCGAAGGTGGATTGAGTCTGTCGCTCGGTCAACGCCAGAGAATTGCGCTGGCGCGTGCCTTGCTGGGCAATCCTGGGTTGCTACTGCTGGATGAAGCCGATGCCAATTTCGACAAGCAGGCAGGTAAGGTAGTAGACCGTATCTTGAAGGCATATCCGGGTACGGTACTGATGGTGACACACCAGATGGATCACATCATGGCCGCCGACGTGGTCTGGTATCTCGAATCGGGACGTTTGCTGGAAATGGGACCGCCAGCACAGCTATTGGTCGGAAATGGGCCGACGGCGCGTTTTTTCGGAACCCATGAATCGCTTGCAATGTGAAACTGATCGTTATAGGAATGCTCGCCATGATGTCACAATTCTTTCCGGTAGAAACCTGGGGTGCTGCATGGGGCCACATACTGCCACGCATGAAGCCGCTGGAGCGAGGTGTGGTGTTGCAGCGCACCTCGCTTCATGACAATCGGCAGCAGTATTTTCTCTATATCCCGCAACGGGGTGGGGCCCAAGCTAAAATCTTCATCAGCGTGCATGGTATATCCCGCAATGCAGTCGAACACGCACAGCGATTTTCGGCTTTTGCCGAGACATACGGCGTGGTGATGATAGCACCCTATTTTCCGGAAAGTGATTATCCTGACTATCAGCGCTTGGGTCGCAAGGGTAAGCGTGCGGACAAAGTGCTCGATACGATTGTCGAAGAGGTTTCGCGTTTGACCGGTGCTGACTCGAGCAAACTGTATTTGTTTGGTTATTCCGGAGGTGCACAGTTTGTGCATCGCTACATGCTGGCTTATCCGCAGCGGGTGGCCAGGGTGGTGCTAGGTGCGCCCGGCTGGTATACCTTTCCCGATGCAACGCAATCCTTTCCCAAGGGAATCAAGGTGTCTCGGGATTTTGCCGACATTGAGTTCAGGCCGACACAGTTTCTTCAGGTGCCCGCTTGTGTGTTGGTGGGGGAGAATGACGATCAACGCGACAATGAATTGAATCAATCTCCCAGAATCGATGGATTACAGGGCAAAACCCGGATCGAGCGCGGCCGGCGCTGGATCCGGGCGATGACTTCACAAGCCAGGCAACATGGACTGCTGACACCATACCATTTTGAACTGCTGCCGGGTTCATCCCACTCGTTTTCAATGAGCATGCAACGTGGCGCCATGGGAGTGAAGGCATTCGATTTCCTGTTTTCCGATGCCGGGATAGCCGTAGGAAAATTGCATCAGTAACGCAACGCTTTCAGTATTTTTTATCGACCATTTCCCTTATTTACCATTGCATCAAGTCATGAAGAGTTTCGGGTTAAGCAAACGGCTTAAGCTGGCCGTCTGTTGCGGTCTGTTTTTGTGTATTGGTCTGAATGCACCAGGGTATGCACAAGAAGATGTGTCTGATCGTGCACAAGAATCCGTTCGCAAGAAAACTTCCAAGGAAAAGAAAAGAAAAAAGCGCAAGTCTGGATTCTTTTACGGGAATGCGGGTACGGGTTATCGCTGGAATAAAGGGCGTAGCGAAATTCGACTGGCCGGGTTCATGCAGCTCGATACCCGAGGCTATTTTGACGATCCGGCCGATTGGGGTACGGACAATTTTTTGCTGCGCAGAATACAGCCGTCTCTGGAAATCAAATTTAACAAGACGTACAGTTTTTTCATCATGCCGAGTTTGGGCACAACACCGGGTATCCTCGATGCATATTTCGAGGGACAGTTCACCAAACCATTCAATGTGAGACTGGGCAAGTTCAAGTCACCCTTCGGTCTGGAACGTCTGCAATCGGCTACGGCACTGGCTTTCAATGAACGTGCTTTTCCAACCAATCTGGCACCCAATCGCGAGATTGGCGGACAAGTTTTTGGTACCGTTTTGTGGGATACCACGGAATACCAGGTGGGTGTATTTTATGGCGGCGTGGATAACAGCTCGGGGTTGCGTGGCAGTGTAATCAGCTCGAATGGCAATGGTGTGGATTTTGTCGTCCGGATTTTTTCGCATCCGTTCAAACAGAGCAGGCTGGATGTATTGCGAGGGTTGGGCATCGGTGCTGCCTACAGCTATGGGACGCAACAGGGGAATGCCGAACGTGGCGAGAGTCATCTGCCGACTTTTCTGTCTTCGGGGCAGCAACTGATTGCATCGTATGTGCGTGGCGCATTTGCTGATGGCAGCCGGGAGCGAATTGGACCGCAACTGTATTACCACTATGGTCCGCTCGGTGTGATGAGCGAATATACCGTTTCGCAGCAAAACATCAAATTGGGCCCGGTATCCGATAAAGTGACGCATGATGCGTTCCAGTTTCAGGTGTCCTGGGTGCTATTCAATGGGGATGCCAGTTTTCGTAGAATCCGTCCGGATGAATCGATGACGCTGAACAATCTGGGCAGTGGAGGTGCTGTGCAGGTGGCGGGCAGGTATTCCGAACTTAATCTGGATCATCGTGCCTTTGATCACGGTTTGTTTGATCCGGACCGATCCATTCGCAAAGCTCAGGAATGGGGGGTGGGTGTCAATTGGTACCTGAATCGCAATGTCAAATTCCAGCTAGACTACAGTCAAACCCATTTCACTCAGGGCGATAGCGGTGGCAGTCGACCGGAGGAGAAAGTATTGTTTTCACGCATGCAACTGGCTTTCTGACGGTTCTCGGCAATACGGGAATTTTGGGAAGATGGGTGCAAAAAAACTGGCCTACGATGGGTAAGTGCTGATCGGGTATCGTAGGCCATATGCTATGTCGGTCGAGGGAAAATCAATCTGCAACTTCTTCCGTATCGATGCCGCCTTTGGAGGATGTGACGGTGACGCGTGCGGGAGGTACATTGATGTTGCTCAATGTCAGTTCATAACGACCGGCAGCACCCGATTGCAACATGGGATAGGTATTGGCACCTACTCTGAGTGTCAGTTCCGGGCTTTGACCTGTGTTGACACCGATTTTGTCGCTCGATAGGGCGATGACTTTCAAGGTATGCGCTGCCGGTGTCCATACGGCTGATTGAATGGATACCTGATCGACGACACTGATGGCTTGTGTGGTTGACTGACCATTGCCGTTGGTTGCGGTCACAGTCAATTGTGCTGGTATGCTCGTGCCAAAAGTGGCGTTCAATGTGGCGCGTCTGAAAAAGGTATTTTCGCTGTCGAGTACCATCGGACCATTCTGATTGGCTTGCGGGACATCATGCAAGGTTACAGTGGTATGCACAGGCGCTTTGACCCAAGAGTTGATGCGTGCGGTGGTTTTGCCTGTCGCAGCATTCGTGGTGCGGAAGTAGGTCGACCGAATTGGTTCGATACCGGGTGGCGTGTTCGATTCATCGTAAATCTTGCCTTGTACCGAGAACAATTGGGTTTGTACAAAATTATTGCCGCTGCCATCCAGGTTGACACCGATCGGCGCTTCGATGCGGAAATAATTGATACCGCAATGTCCACCCACAACTTCGTGATCAACATTTGGATCGCCGATATAACCGGCAGGTGGCAGTGGCGCAACGGCAGGATCCCAGGTTAGGAAAGGTCCGACTTCCCCTGCTAACATGGTTTCAAACGGTGCTCCGCCACCCGTATCCCGAGTGACATTGATGGATCTGATACCAGCCGTGGCGTTATAAATTTCGGGTTGACAACCGTTGGCTTCATTCAATGCCGGATGCCATATTTTATATTCGCCATCGACGGGGATATCCACCCTGATGCGCACCCGCCCAAAGGCGAATTGGTCATTGGGTGCGGGGTCGCCTTGCCCGTATGCGGCCTCAAGCCCAAGCACTAAAATGGCTTTTCTGCCTCCATTCATGTTGATAGTGGCGTCTGCCAGCCACCAAAAGGCTTCGGCACCGAATCCGGTGGCAACGGAAGTAGGATTGGCGGGGATAACGGGATCGAAAATGCATAAACCGGTGCTGCCATCTCCATCCAAACATAATTGCAGTGTTACACCGTTTGCATCGGAGAACCAGGTGGGAAAACGATTGGTGGGATGCAGAATGCCTTTGTCGGTGAGAGCAGCTTCAGTGGGTTGAGCGAAGACAATCATGAACAATCCCATATAAATGGCAGCGATGCTCAGATTTCTACTTATTTTGCAAAACAAGGTTTCTTGAGTCAGTGTTTTCATTTTTTTCTCCCTTTATTCATTTGATCAAGAAAATGATGCATCACTAAGGCATTGAATATTAGCGATTGTGTTGCCTGGAAATTCTTGTTTTCAAGAGCTGTGTTTTGGGAAATTTCCGACTCGATAGTGAGGTTGCCGGTACTATTAGTAAAGTAGGATTTTGCTGTTTTTCTTTTAAGAAATAACTGAGCTAGAGTCGGATTGTGCCGAGCTCAAAGTGCCGTTTATGCGAAGTACTTATGAGCAAGTGTGGGGTGAAATAGCGAACACTTGGAGTCGAATGACTGGATGATTGCGTGTTTAATTGCATTCATGGGATGGATTGGAGTGATTCTGCGCGAGCAGCATGTATTCGTGATGCAGGTGTAGTACTTGCATTCTCAAATAATTGATGTCCTGATTATTGACAATGATGTCATTTGCATATTGCAGACGGTTGATTCGGGGGGTCTGTGTTGCGATGATGGCCCTGACTTGCTGCTCCGAGAGATGACTGCGTGCCATGACTCTTGCTATTTGTTGCTGCTCGTCACAATCGACAACTAGAATGCGATCAACGATTTGTTGATAATCTTTCGTTTCGAACAGCAATGGAATGACAAGAATGACGTAAGGAGAATCGGTTTGTTTCAACAGCAGATTAACTTCCTCAAGGATCAGTGGGTGGAGAATTTTCTCTAACGTCGTACGCGCACTGTCATCATTGAAAACAAGCTCGCGCATTTTGTTTCTATCCAGCATACCTGTCGAGGTAATGAAGTGATCGCCGAAACATTTCCGGATGGTCGGGATGGCCGGACTATCGGATTGGGTCAGGTTGTGTGCGATGACATCGGTATCGATCACTGTCATGCCCAATTCACTGAAGAATTGGCTGACACTCGATTTTCCACAACCGATTCCACCGGTTAGTCCGACGATCAATGTCATTGCATGTATCCCAGATAGGCTTGATTCAGTTGATGTCCCCAAAACAGCGCAATCAATGCACCGCCAACCAGGTAGGGGCCGAATGGAATCGGAATATTCTTCTTGAGTTTGGCCAGAAGGATCAGCATGATGCCACTGACAGCACCCACCAGCGATGAGCACAGAATCACTAATGGCAGCATGCTCCAACCGAGCCATGCGCCGATTGCGGCCAATAATTTGAAATCGCCGTAACCCATGCCTTCCTTGCCAGTACTCAACTTGAAACACCAATACACAGACCATAGCGCAAGATACCCCGCCATGGCACCGATGACTGCGGACTGAAGATCGGTGAAACCGTCATTCAGGTTAACCAGCAATCCCAGCCACAGTAAAGGCAAAGTAATATCATCGGGCAGGAATTGAGTATTCAGATCGATTACAGCCAGAGCGACGAGCGCCCATACAAAGGGTAAAGCGATCAGGGCGTGCAGACCAAAACCAAAATGCCATGCCACAAATCCGCTTAGCAAGGCGGTGAATGCTTCGACAATGGGGTAGCGCAAGGGGATGGATTGATGACATTGTGAGCAACGTCCGCGTAGAAACAAGTAGCTGACTATGGGGATGTTTTCGAGAGCGGTGATTCTGTGTCCACAATAAGGACAGGAGGAACGGGGTACGATCAGATTGAATGTGGGGTGAGAATCTACACATTCATTTCCCTGTAACTCGGCACATTGGTTTAACCAATCTCTCCTGAGCATTTCGGGGAGGCGATAAATCACGACATTGAGAAAGCTGCCGATCATCAATCCGATGAGAGTCACACATGAAATGAAAAAAACATCGGATTCCTGCAGTATGGTGATCAAGGACATCGTTATTGGCAATATGGAATCGGAGAAATCAAATTTAACTAACAACCATACCCATTTTAAAGATGGGTAGATACATGGCGACAACCATCCCGCCAATCAGTGATCCCAACACAACCATGATGATGGGTTCCATCAGACTGGAAAGTGCGGCGACCGCATCATCGACTTCTGCTTCGTAGAAATCAGCAATTTTGCTCAGCATGGAATCAAGTGATCCAGATTCTTCACCGATTGCCACCATCTGTATGACCATGGTTGGAAAAACATTGGTATTGGCCATCGAAGCCATCAGACTATTACCGGTACTGACTTCAACTTGAATGTTCTTGGTTGCTTCATAGTAAATGAAATTGCCAGCCGCACCTGCAACGGAATCCAGCGATTCGACCAATGGTACACCTGCTGCAAACATCGTCGATAGCGTTCGGGACCAGCGTGCGATAGTAGCCTTGCGGATGACTTCACCCAACACAGGCAGCTTGAGTGCCAGACGATCGATATAACGCTGCATGGCGACAGAACGCTTCCATGTATAGAAGAAGGCATAGATAGCGCCACTCAGAACACCTAGTATCATCCACCAATAAGCCACGAAGAAATCGGAAATCGTCATGATCAGTAATGTTGGAGCCGGCAATTCGGCGCCAAATCCTTCGAACAGATCCTTGAACGATGGAATGACAAAAATCATCATCACAGCGGTGATGATAAAGGCCACCACGATGATTGAAATCGGGTAAAACAGCGCCGATTTGATCTTGCTCTTGATGGCTTGAATTTTTTCTTTATAAGTGGCCAAGCGATCCAGTAAGGTGTCCAAGATACCCGCAGCTTCGCCGGCTCCAACCAGATTACAAAACAGCGCATCGAAGTAGAGTGGGTATTTGCGAAATGCATCGGCCAGATTGCTGCCGGTTTCCACATCGGTTTTGATGTCCAGTAGCAGTTTGCTGACTGCGCGATTGCTATGTCCTTTGCCGACAATATCAAAAGCCTGCAACAGAGGGACACCCGATTTCATCATGGTGGCCATCTGCCGCGTGAATAAGGTAATGTCCTTGTCCGTGATTTTGCCACCGGTGGGAAGTTTTTTGATTTTGTTGACCTTGATGCCCTGGCGCCGCAATGTGGAAGTGATGACGACAGTTCCAGCCGCGCGCATTTCACCTCTTATTGCCTTGCCATTTTTGTCCACTCCCTCCCAGGAGTAGTTGTCTTCTTTGACTTTTTTGTCTACTGTTGCGGATACACTTGCCATTGTGAGTTCCTCAGAAACTGAAAATTGCACGATCTGAAAGTTCGAATTGCTCGGTGCCATTGGATAGCTAATGGTATCGAGACAATTGAAATGTGCGGAGTTTAACGGCAGAATTGTTTCAATTTTTAGGACTGAAAGGCCGGTTTTGTCAATTCTTTTGGAGTTGCATCCGTGCTGACTTGATGCCTTCTTCAACCGTTGGATACAGTAACTGGATACCGAGTTCCTTTTTCATGCGTGCATTGGCCATTCTTCTCGATTCTTTCATAAACGAGAGCATGCTTGGTGAAATCTGCTTGCTGGCTTGATCTCTTGCAATTCGCGGTGGGCGTGGTAAGTCAAAATAATCGGCGACTAGGTCAAAATAGGTTCCCATTTTTAAATGGGAATCATCGCAGGTATGATAGATTCTGCATGGTTTGGCGTAATGTATCGATGCACAAATGATTCTCGCCAGGTCATCGGCATGAATATGATTGGTGTAACAGTCATCGGTTTCCTGTAAAGCGGGCAGTTTGTCTTTTAGGCGTGCCAGAGGCAACCTGTCTGCCGCATAAATACCGGGTACGCGCAAAATAGAAATAGCGACATGGTTGCGCTTTCCCCATGAACGGATTTGTCTTTCTGCATCAACACGTCTTTGGGCACGGTCACTTTCGGGATGAATGGGGTGCGTTTCGTCAATGAGGGCGCCATGGCAATTACCATAGACTCCGCTGGTACTGATATAGATCAGTCGTTGTGGTAGAATCGCGGCGTGTTTCTTGGCCCGATGATTGAGTGCGGATAGCAGATGGGTGGATCGTTGATCATATGATCCCTGATTGGCTGGGGGCGCGAGGTGAACGACGATTTGTGCAATACCTGCTAGTTTCTCAAGACTTTCCGGATGATCCAGATTTCCGTGGATGGGGATAATGCCATGTGATCGCAACAGCGAAGCGTTTTCGCGATTCCGGCACAAACCGATAATGCGGTAATGTTTGCGCAGCAAAGGGACAGTTCGTAGCGCTATATCTCCGCAACCGACAAGTAACAATGTTTTTTTCTTCATCATTTTTCTGTTTAATTATCTCGACTGTCATTCATGTCGCATCAAGTCCTCATTCAGCCCAGTGGGCAAATTTTGCATGTAGAAACGGAAGAAACAATACTGGAAGCCGCTCTGCGCGAAGGTTTCTCAATGCCATATGGCTGCAGGAATGGTTCGTGCGGTATCTGCAAAGGCAGAATCATACAGGGAAGCGTCGATTACGGGCAGTATAATCCCGAGACGCTAACCGAGGCCGAAAAGCAAGCAGGTCAGGCCTTGTTCTGTTGTGCATCTCCAATCACGGATCTGATCATCGAATGTCGTGAAATCAGTGCGATAAAGGACATCGAAATCAAAACACTGCCATGTCGTGTACAAAAACTGGAGCTCGTTGCATCCGATGTCATGATTATTTATTTGAAGCTTCCGGTCAATCAGCGCCTGCAATTTCTCGCAGGACAATACATCGATATTCTGCTCAAAGATGGTAAACGTCGCAGCTTTTCATTGGCCAATGCCCCTCATGATGATGAATTTCTGCAGTTGCATGCTCGAAACTATCCGGGGGGCGCATTTACCGAGCATGTGTTTACGCGCATGAAAGTCAAGGATATGTTGCGGTTTACCGGACCTCTCGGTTCATTCTTCTTGCGCGATTCTGATAGCAGTATACCGATTATTTTCCTGGCAAGCGGTACCGGTTTTGCGCCTATCAAAAGCATACTGGAGCATGTCTTTTTTCAGGAAAATCATCGTGGTCAGCGTAAACAGATGGTTCTCTACTGGGGAGGGCGTGTCAAAGCTGATTTATATTTGATGAATCTGGCCAATCAGTGGCAGCAACAGTACAGCAATTTCAAGTTTATCCCTGTTTTGTCTGAACCCTCACCTATGGATAACTGGATGGGAAGAACAGGATTGGTTCATCAGGCTGTAATGCAAGATTATCCGAGCCTTGCGCATCAACAGGTTTACGCGTGCGGTTCACCGCTTATGGTAAAAGCCGCTTATCAGGATTTTACTTCGCAAAATCAATTACCCAAGGATGCCTTCTTTTCAGATGTCTTTACACCTTCGAGCAGTTAATCCCTGGGGAACTGCAAAATAGAAATGATTTAACTCAATTGCTTGAGTGTCAATTTAAGTCCTTGATTATAATGATTCATGGCCTCGTCATGCTTGCCCAGTTTTTCATTCAACTGTGCCAGGGCGAAGTGTGCCTTTTGTCCGGGCTCAACCGACAAGCTGGCTTCAAGATAACTCTGTGCTTTACCCCAGAGTTCACAGTAGGTACACAATTTACCCAGTGTCAGTAGCAACTGGGCGTTGTTGGGCTGAGACTTGAGCCAGACTTCTGCACATTCGATCTGTCGATTGACATGATAATCAAGGCATTCGGCATATAGTTCGATTAATTCGGTATCCCAGGTGATAGGTACATTTTGTTCGATGATTTGATGCGCCGAAGTACAACTTCCAGCAGTGATATAGGCACGGGCAGCGGCAACTGATAGCTTGCTGTCCATTTTTTCCAGTGGTGAAATATGTTGCCAGTAATGATTCAATGACTGTAAGTCGGATGCTTTGGTTTTTAAATTCTCGATTTGTGCATCATGCCGCAATTTTTTTACTACTGCTTTATTGGTAGAAGCGCGTTTTGCCAGCATCTCAGTCAATTCCAGCACGGCATCCCAGTTTTTGGCTTGCTGTTGTGCCAGCAATTCGACTTGCAGAGCAGCCGATGGTTGTAACCCTCCGCCAGCATAGACTGATTTCAGTGTTGCCAGTGCTTCTGAATAAAAACCATCCTTGAGCAGGAATTCGGCCTGGGTTATTTGACACAACGATTTATCCCTGGATGCCTTGTCCAATGCGGTCGAGATGTATTGATCACGGAGTGTGGTTTCACCCATTTCATCGGCGGATCGAGCAGCAATGACAGCGCTGATGGAAGCTACTAGAGGAGAATCTGAAAGTCTCAGGGCTATTGAAGCATTTTTTCTGGCCTTGGCAAAATCACCTTCAAAATAGGCTTTGAGCCCCGTCGCCAGCATTTCATCGGTTTTTTTGTGGCGATGCCGTTGATTGAATCCCAGAATGCCCAGAATGAACCGGACGAGAAAGTAGAAAACAAAAAAAGCGGCAATTGCACCAATGATGAAATGATCCAGAGTTAATTCCAACTGGTGGGGAGGCACCGACAACAATACATGACCGGTGGTATGCTTGGCGGCAAGTGTCACAGCTACAGCAGCAGCAAAAAGTGCCAATAGCCAGAGTATCAGTTTCATAAATTCTCCTCGTTACGGTAGAGTCAATAATTAACAATATCGATCGTGAACTAATTGCATGGAAGTCGACTGATGATTGAATACAGGCGATATGTGGATCTACCTGCTAATAAAATGAGTTGCTATTTTCATATACGACTTCTCAGGCTGCTTTGACTTGTGTCACGAATCGAAATACATTTTTAGACTTTCCAGTAATCCTTTGTCGCCATCGGAAGTTGTTTGTACAATTTTTCTCAGACCAAGTTCTTTGCCTATTTGAGCAATACGCGCATGAACAGTAAAAACTGGTGTATTTTTGAGTAATTGTTGGCCAACCGTACCTATTATGTCAAATAAATTATGCAACCCTTCAGTACTGGTAATGATCACGGCGTCAATTTTGCCAGTTGACCAAGCCTGCATGAGTGTCGTGGTATCCACATCGCTGGGTTTTTGGCGTAGATAACATTCAGCATACTCGACAGTAGCTCCTCTCTGTGACAATGTTTCACCCAATAACTGCCGCCCGCCTCTGCCGCGAAAAATGACGACACGTTGGTTTGTCATGTTCTGTAATTCGGCGGATTTGAGTAGGGATTCGCTGTCGAATTGGTCGTTAGGGATGAGCACATCGGCAATGCCATGTTGTTTTAGGGTACCTGCACTGCCTTTTCCAACTGCGGCCACTCTTAAATCAACTGGAAACTTCCCATGCTCATTGATTAAATGCATGGCTTTTTCGACTGCATTGGGGCTGACAAAAACAGCCCAGTTGAATTGATCAAGCCGGTGAACGAGTTCGATTAGATGAGCTGGATCCGGAATATCCGTGATTTCAAGAACCGGAAACAGATAGGGACTGCCTCCTGCAGCACGAATGCCTTCGGCGAGGGCTGTGGCTTGATGGATCGGGCGAGTGACAAGAACAGTAATGCCGGCAAGTCGAACAGGGTTGGTCAAGGTTATTTCCAGCCATCCTCTGTCACTATGCTGGTCAGGATTTTGTCAGCGCCATGCTTGATCAGCATTTCAGCCAACTGTTGACCAAGAGCAATGCCGTTTTCAGGTTGACCGGATAGTTTATCGCTCACCATGCGTGTACCATCGGGGTGTGCAACAAAACCTCGCAACCGCAGTTCGTCTTCGATGATTTCGGCAAATGCACCCAAAGGAACCTGACAACTCCCTCCAAGGACTCGACTCATGGCTCTTTCAGCTTCCACACAGTGCGCTGTCTGTGCATGATGCAGTGGTTGCAGTAATTCAAACAGATCCGGACGATCATCTCGGCATTCGATTCCCAGAGCGCCCTGACCGACGGCGGGTAGGCTTTGTTCGGGAGTTAACAATGCTGTGATGCGGTGGGACAGTTCAAGACGTTTCAGGCCTGCGGCTGCCAGTATGATAGCGGCGTATTGACCTTCGTCCAGCTTGCGTAAGCGGGTCTGTACATTGCCTCGCAGAGGATGTACCTGAAGATGTGGAAATTGGGCACGTAATTGACTTTCACGGCGTAAACTGGATGTGCCGACAATGCTACCTTCCGGCAGGTCATTTAAACCGGTGTATTGATTGGAGACAAATGCGTCGCGAGGGTCTTCTCGCTCCGTGATGGCGGCTAACCGGAATCCCTCGGGAACGTTCATCGGCATGTCTTTCATCGAATGTACAGCAATATCGGCCCGACCCTCTTCGAGGGCTTGCTCTAATTCTTTGATAAATAGCCCTTTCCCTCCAATCTTGGATAGGGATTGATCCAGGATTTGATCGCCGCGTGTCGTCATCCCGAGTATGCTGACTTCAGTTTGCGGGTATAATTCGTTCAAACGGCTCTTGATGTGCTTGGCTTGCCACATGGCGAGCAGGCTCTCGCGAGAAGCAATGGTAATTTTCTGAGGCAGTAATAGTGAATTGGGCATGAATCTAAAATGAAAAAAATACAAGAAAATCTAAATGGCAGGCATTCTATCACGGTCGATAGCGACTTGGCTTATGGCATGTGTGTTTGTTTTTTTGTGTCGTAGGTGAGATGTGATGGGTACGACAAATCCAGAAAATTCGATATTTCATGATGATACCTTGGTGGACAAGGATCTGCCGTTGCGTGAAGACATCCGCTTACTGGGGCGCATGCTAGGTGATACACTCAGGGAACAGGAAGGTGAAACGGCTTTTGAATTGGTTGAAAGCATACGCCAAACTGCCATACGGTTTCATCGTGATCAGGATCCTCAGGCACGGCAAGAGTTGGACAAATTGCTGAACGGATTGAGCAATCGCAACACCATCCCTGTGGTGCGCGCATTTAGCTACTTTTCACTGCTTTCGAATATTGCCGAGGATGTTCATCATAATCGGCGAAGACGCGCACATCTATGCGCTCATTCACCTCTGCAGGCAGGAAGTGTAACGCTTGCGCTAGATCGTATACTTAAAAATCCGGATGGTATTGCGGCATTGACCGAGTTTTTCGGCAAGGCTATCGTGTCTCCGGTGTTGACGGCACATCCGACCGAAGTGCAGAGAAGAAGCATCCTGGATTGCCAGCTAACGATCGAGCGATTGTTGAAGGAGCGTGCGCGCACTCAGCTTACGCCCAATGAATTGTGGCACAATGAAGAGGACATAAGGGCTACCATCCAGATATTGTGGCAAACACGCATGTTGCGTCCTTCGCGCTTGTCCGTGTATGACGAGATTGAAAACGGTTTGGCCTATTACAGTTATACCTTTCTGACTGAAATTCCCTATGTCTATGCCAAGATAGAGGATTTTCTGGAGCGTAATGTGGGAGGGAATGCGCCCCGAGTATCCTCGTTTTTGCGAATCGGTAGCTGGATTGGCGGCGACCGGGACGGTAATCCTTTTGTAACCCATGACGTCATGCAGCGCGCTGTCGAGCGGCAGTTTTCAGTGGTGATGGATTTTTACCTGGATGAAGTCAGGAGAATTGGTCGTTCCATGAGTATCACCGAGCGTTTGGTGCATGTCAGCGAAGAAGTCAGAAAACTGGCTGAAACGGCACCGGATATCCCGAATCGATCAGATGAGCCTTATCGGCGTATTTTTCTCAGCTTTGCTGCACGGCTGGTTGCAACCTGTCACCGTCTGGGCTATCAGGTCATGCCACATGATCCGGTGGCATCCGCGGAACCTTATGCAAGTAGCGGTGAGTTTCTGCGTGATCTTGATGTCATCATCGCATCGCTGAAACAGCATAAATCCCATTGGATTGCACGTGGTGCATTGAGGGATTTACGACGTGCGGTGGATGTGTTCGGCTTTCATCTGGCGCCATTGGATATGCGGCAGCACAGCAAAATTCATGAACAAGTGGTGGCGGAGCTGTACGGGCTATACACAGGTGGTAAGGATTATTTGCAAATGAGCGAAGCCGAGCGCATCCAGTGGTTACTGGTACAAATTCATCATCCGCGCGAAGTGTGTTCGGGTTATGACTCATGTTCCGAGATTGTGCAAAGTGAATTACAGATCTTGCAGGGTGCGGCAGAAATCCATCGCAAATTCGGTAGTGCTGCAATGCCGAATTATATTATTTCGATGACTACCGGCATCGTTAATGTGTTGGAAGTGGCTTTGATGCTGCAGGAGGTGGGATTGCTGCAGGCAGGCGATAACCCCGTGCTGGGTCTGAATATCATTCCATTATTTGAAACTATCACCGATCTGCGCAGTTGTGGCGTTATCATGGATCAGCTGTTTGCGCTGCCTTATTATCGTCGGATGTTGATTTCTCGTGGGAATGTACAGGAAGTCATGCTGGGGTACTCCGATAGCAATAAGGATGGTGGATTTATCACATCCAACTGGGAAATTTATAAAGCCGAAATCGACTTGACCCGGGTTTTTGCCAAACACGGGGTCGAATTGCGATTGTTTCATGGCCGTGGTGGTACGGTTGGTCGAGGAGGAGGGCCGAGCTATCAAAGTATCCTGGCGCAGCCTCCCGGTAGTGTTAATGGCCAGATACGGGTGACGGAACAGGGCGAGGTTATCAGCAGCAAATATGCTGAACCTGAAATCGGACGCAGGAATCTGGAAACGCTTGTGGCTGCTACGATGGAGGCTACATTGTTGGCGCATGATTCGATCGGTGCGAATGCCGATCGCTACTATCAGGCCATGGAAGCTTTGTCATCGGCTTCGTTTGCAGCCTATCGCGATCTGGTCTATGAAACTTCCGGATTCAAGGAATTCTTTCTCGAATCCACTCCAATACGGGAAATGGCGGGACTACATATTGGCAGTCGACCCCCGTCCAGAAAGAATTCCGACTCGATAGAAGATTTACGGGCTATTCCCTGGGTATTCAGCTGGAGTCTGAGTCGCATGATGTTGCCGGGGTGGTATGGTTTTGGGCATGCTGTTGAAGCCTTTGTCAGAGAGGGAAACCCTAATGGGCAAGGACTCGAGTTGTTGAAGGAGATGTACCAGCAGTGGCCCTTGATGCAGACCTTGCTGTCCAATATTGACATGGTGCTGGCCAAGACTGACATGGGTATTGCTTCGCGTTATGCCGAACTGGTGAGTGACATCGCATTGCGTGAGAAGATTTTTGGTCGCATCAATGAAGAATGGGAACGGAGCAGGAAGTGGTTATTAGCCGTGACAGGACATGCCGAATTGTTGGAGGATAACCCGACACTGGCTCGCAGCATTCGCAATAGAATGCCCTATATCGATCCGCTGAATCATCTGCAGGTGGAGTTGATTCGTCGTTATCGTTCCGGTGAAGAAGGTGAGGATCTCAAACCATCCATTCATCTGACTATCAATGGCGTGACTGCGGGGTTGCGCAACAGTGGATAGTTGTCATGAGCTTTATCAATTTTCATTCAGGTGGAGGAAAATCAGTGCGGTTTAAACGGTTTTTTGTGGCGCTATTCATCATGCTGCCGTGGGCGTCGGTCTGGTCCGCCTTGCCGATTCAGCAATGGCAGACATCTTCCGGTGCGAAAGTGCTTTTTGTTGAAAATCGAGACCTACCAATTCTGGACGTCAGTGTGGAGTTTGGTGCGGGTAGCAGCATGGATACAGCGGAAAAATCCGGATGTGCTAACTTGGTGCGACACCTTCTCAATCTTGGAGCAGGTGGATTATCAGAAGACCAGATTGCGACCAGCCTGGCTGATGTGGGTGCGCAACTGCATCATCATTTTGATCAGGATCGCGCAGGAATTGCATTGCGCACGCTCAGCAGCGAACGAGAACGTAAGCAGGCACTTGATGTCATGTCGCGTCTGGTTCAACGCCCGGAGTTTCCACAGGAAGTCGTGGACAGAGAAAAAGCCCGCGTTGTTCAGAGCCTCAGGGAATCAAGCACCAAGCCGGATTACATTGCAGATCGTGAGCTCACAAAATTGTTGTATGGAACACATCCCTACGGTCTGAATGACAGTGGCGAGATCGAGACGGTCAGCGCATTGCAACGTAAAGATTTACTCGGCTTTTACCAGTCCAATTATGTTGCCCGGAATGCGGTGGTGGCCATCATAGGCGATGTCGATCGGGCTGAGGCAACAGCCATCGCGGAATCATTGACTGCACAATTGCCAGTAGGCGGGCATCAGTTTGGCGTTGCCACTGTGTCGTTGCCCGTGCCAGTCACGAAACGGATTGCACATCCGGCATCGCAGAGTCATATCCAGCTGGCCTACCCGGGCTTGCGCCGGGGAGATCCGGATTACTTTACGCTGCTGGTGGGCAATCATATTCTGGGAGGGGGTGGTTTTGTTTCCCGTTTGATGGAGGAAGTCAGGCAGCAGCGTGGCTTGGCGTATAGTGTGAGCAGTTTTTTTTCTCCGTTCAAGGAGCAGGGACCTTTCCTGATTGGTTTGCAGACGAAGAAAGAGCAGTCGGATGAAGCCTTTGTATTGACTAAACAGGTACTTAAGGATTTTGTGGAAAAAGGACCAACCGAACAGGAACTGGTCGCGGCCAAACAAAATATCATTGGCGGATTTCCACTGCGGATCGATAGCAATAGCAAGATTCTGGGTTTCTTGGCCATGATGGGTTTTTATGGATTGCCGCTTAGTTATCTGGATGATTATCTGGTTGCGGTAGAGACCGTTACTGTGGACCAGGTTCGACAGGCGTTTCAACGGCGCATCAAGCCAGACGGCATGGTGGCAGTGATAGTCGGAGCCATTGAGCCCAACTGATAGCCTGCTTTGCGAAGTGATGACGGGAAAAGTACGGATTATTGGCGGGCATTGGCGCAGTCGACTGATCAGTTTTCCGCGGCTACCCGATTTGCGACCTACGGCGGATCGAATACGTGAGACCTTGTTCAATTGGCTGGGACAGGATTTGACTGGCCTGGATTGCCTTGATTTGTTTTCTGGCAGTGGCGCATTGGGGTTTGAAGCGGCTTCGCGACGAGCGAATCAAGTGGTGATGCTGGAAAATAATGCCAAGGCATATCAGGCATTGCAACACAATAAACATGAACTGCAGGCTGAACAAATTGAATTGATCAAGGAAGATGCGCTGCATTTTCTACATCGGGATGTGCGGCAATTTGATGTCATTTTTGTCGATCCGCCCTATCGGCTTGAGCTGTTGTCACAGATTTTGACAATATTGCCATTGCACCTTAAGGAAAATGGGTTGGTTTATCTGGAGAGCAACAGACAGCCTATGTTAGGCAGTGAGTGGCAAATCAAGCGTCAGAGTAGAGCTGGAAATGTGTTTTATCAACTTGTGGAGCTTCATGGGTGATGCAAAAGGTAATCTATCCTGGAACATTTGATCCTGTTACTCGAGGACATGAGGATCTCGTGCGGCGAGCCGCCCGACTGTTTGATCAGGTTGTGGTTGCGGTAGCCGAAAGCAGTACAAAAAAACCGTATTTTTCTTTGCAGGAAAGAGTTGAAATGGCGCAGGAAGTTCTTTCGGATTGCTCCAACGTCAGGGTGATGGCTTTTTCAGGTTTGTTGATGAATTTCTTGCAACGGGAAAATGCGCGGGTTATTTTACGTGGCCTGCGTGCTGTATCGGATTTTGAATATGAGTTTCAGATGGCGGGAATGAATCGCAGTATGTACCCCGATGTCGAAACTTTGTTTATGACGCCAGCAGAGCAATATATGTTCATTTCGGCAACAATGGTGCGTGAGATTGCGTCATTGGGTGGAAATGCGGATACGTTTGTGCATCCTCTGGTGGCACAGCGGTTACTTGGAAAAATGACCAAGCGGATTTAAAAAATGGCTTTGATTATTACTGACGAATGTATCAATTGTGACGTATGTGAACCGGAATGCCCGAATGGTGCGATTTCACAAGGTGAAGAGATTTATATGATCAATGCTGATTTATGTACGGAATGCGTTGGGCATTATGACGTGCCACAATGCGTAGAGGTTTGTCCTGTCGATTGTATTGTGACCAATCCGGACAGGGTTGAAAGCAAAGAGCAATTGCAGGCGAAGTATCAATCACTTGTTGCGAAACAATAAAGTTTGGTTGTGTGTAAGCGTGAATCTCGATGACTATGATTTGATCGATGTTTTCTTGAAACAGATTTTCCTGCTGTGTTCTTCCTAATCCTTAATCAAAATGCAAGTACATGTTTGCTTGCGTTCACTTCAGTTCATTTGTTCTCGTCTTAATTTTTTCTGATTGTTCCCGTTAGCAAGTGGGTTGGCTCAAGGTGAGTTATCCCAATATCAGGATTGAATGTGTAATAAGCCTTGAGTGTGATTCGATAAATCATTAGAAGGTTATTTCGATGAATATCCTAGAGTTGCTGGCGTTCGTGGTTAAAAATCGCGCGTCCGATCTGCACCTGTCTGCTGGCTTGCCACCGATGATCCGAGTGCACGGTGAAATTCGGCGTATCAATTTACCGGAAATGAGTCACAAGGAAGTGCACGATATGGTGTACGACATCATGAATGATAGTCAAAGAAAGGCATACGAAGAGTATCTGGAGTGTGATTTTTCTTTTGCTATCGCCAATCTTGCGCGTTTTCGTGTGAATGCATTCAAAACACAACGCGGTGCAGCTACAGTAATGCGTACTATTCCTTCGAAAGTATTGAGTTTGGAGGAACTGAAGGCACCAAAAGTCTTTACCGAGATTGCCAGGCAACCAAGGGGGGTCGTGTTGGTTACGGGGCCAACCGGTTCAGGAAAATCGACAACTTTGGCGGCCATGATCGATGACATCAATGAGAACGAATATGGACATATTTTGACATTGGAAGATCCTATCGAATTTGTTCACGAGAGCAAGAAATGCTTGATTAATCAGAGAGAGGTTGGCAGGGATACATTGAGTTTTTCCAATGCATTGCGCTCAGCATTGCGTGAGGATCCGGACATTATATTGGTGGGCGAATTGCGTGACCTGGAGACGATACGCCTTGCCATGACTGCCGCAGAAACAGGGCATTTGGTTTTCGGCACATTGCATACCAGTTCGGCTGCAAAAACAATTGATCGGATTATTGATGTTTTTCCTGCGGAAGAAAAGGAAATGATACGTGCGATGTTATCCGAGTCATTGCGGGCTGTCATTTCGCAGGCGCTACTCAAAACAAGGGATGGTAATGGTCGCGTTGCGGCACATGAAATCATGATCGGTACACCGGCAATTCGAAACTTGATCAGGGAAGGTAAAGTAGCGCAAATGTATTCAGCCATTCAGACAGGGCAGGGTGTGGGTATGCAGACATTGGATCAGAATTTGACTGATTTGGTGAAGCGAAGTGTGATTTCGATGCAGGAAGCTCGAGCCAAGGCGGCTAACAAAGACAATTTTAGATGCTAGTGTTTCTAGGGTAATGTGCTAATTCAGGGAAACAAAAATGAATAAAGAGCAAGCTACAAAATTTATGTCGGATTTATTGCAGTTGATGCTGAATAAAAAGGCATCAGATTTGTTCATTACGGTCGGTTTTCCTCCCGCGATGAAGATTGATGGAAAGATGACCCCTGTGTCCCAGCAATCCTTGACAGCGCTGCATACCGAAGCATTAGCTAAGGCAATCATGAACGAAAAGCAAATGGCAGAGTTTGAGTCAACCAGAGAAGCAAACTTTGCCATTAATCCGTCGGGGATAGGGCGATTCAGGGTAAATGCTTTTGTGCAGCAGCAGAAAGTGGGGATCGTGCTGCGTACCATTACAACAAAAATTCCGGAGTTTGACGATCTGGGGTTGCCGCAAGTGCTCAAGGAAGTGGTCATGAGCAAACGCGGTTTGGTCATATTCGTTGGTGGAACGGGTTCAGGGAAATCCACTTCCATGGCTGCACTGATAGGCCATCGCAACAAGAACAGTCATGGCCATATTATCACTATCGAAGATCCGGTTGAGTTTGTTCATGAGCATATTCATTGTGTGATTACCCAGCGCGAAGTAGGAGTCGATACCGAATCCTGGGAAGCTGCATTAAAAAATACATTGAGACAAGCACCTGATGTCATTCTGATAGGGGAGATTCGTGATCGTGAGACTATGGAACATGCCATTGCTTTTGCAGAAACCGGACATTTGTGTATGGGAACGCTCCATGCCAATAGTGCAAACCAAGCGCTGGATCGAATCATAAACTTTTTTCCCGAGGAGCGAAGAGCGCAATTATTGATGGATTTATCATTGAATTTAAGATCGCTTGTTGCGCAACGATTGATACCGGAGAAAAGTGGCAAAGGCAGAGTTGCCGCTATTGAGGTTCTGTTGAATTCTCCATTGATTGCCGAATTGATTTTTAGAGGAAATGTTCATGAAATAAAAGAGATCATGAAAAAATCTCGAGAGATGGGTATGCAAACATTTGATGCGGCACTATTTGAGCTGTACGAAGCAGGCAAAATTAGTTATGAGGATGCACTGAGAAATGCAGACTCCATGAATGAATTGCGATTACAGATAAAAATCGATAGCGCAGAAGCTCAGAATCGTGATTTTTCTTCAAATTTGGAACATTTGACCATCACCTAAACACTCAATGCAATTTTAATTAATCTTTTTAAGACGTAAGAATCATTTTCTTACATCTTACTATTTCTTCTTGCGCATTTCTGTAGATCAACCAGACGATCAGCATTCTGAATTGACTGGCTTTTCTGATTGGGCTATCATTACGGCTTTTTAAGCGCATGCCGTATGCAATGCTGTTTTCCAAGAAAGAATTTGCATGGCTTGGATAATAAATAGGTCGCTCGGTTACGCTCTAAGAGTACAGGTAGTCGTTACATCGATCATTATGATCTTTGTCTTGTTGTTCTCGGGTATCAGTGAATCAATTTCAGCATTTTTGGGTGGATTTGTAAGCTTTATATCCTCAGCTTCGTACGCGATTATAGTATCGC
Source organism: Nitrosomonas sp. (assembly GCA_017879645.1). Lineage (GTDB taxonomy): Bacteria > Pseudomonadota > Gammaproteobacteria > Burkholderiales > Nitrosomonadaceae > Nitrosomonas. The sequence continues at coordinate 28,246 of JAAEXZ010000010.1, read as the reverse complement.
GGCACAGAGGTTATACGGCGAATGAAGCCGTAAGAACAGCGCTGAGAGCGGAGGCAGTAAAGATTTTTCTGTCAATTGTTCTCTTGTGGTTTGTATTCAGATTTTATGAAAATGTGAATCCAGTAGCGTTTATTGGCACATTTATTATGGTGGTTTTGGCTAATAGTTTTGGGTTATTGGCTGGGGAAGAAGCAAAAAAGTTAAATAATTTTAAGTGAACAGGCATATGGCATCAGGCGCAGAATTAACACCAACGTCTTATATAGAACATCATTTAACCTATTTAACTACGCAAGTGGGTGAAGGTTCATTCTGGGTATTGCATGTTGATACACTAATTACATCAATCATTCTGGGTGTGCTCAGTTTGGGTTTTATTTGGATGACGGTGCGTAAAGCTACATCCGGAGTGCCATCTAAAACGCAAGCGTTTGTAGAGTTGGCTGTGGAATTTATAGATAACGAAGTGAAGAATACATTCCATGGGAATCGGCATATCTTCGTTGCTCCTACCGCGCTGACAATATTTATTTGGGTTCTGATGATGAATGCAATGGATATTCTGCCCATTGATATTATGGCTTGGATCCTAGAGCATGGGTTTGGGCTGCATAATTGGAAAATTGTTCCGACAACCGATGTTAATACAACTTTTGCATTGGCGCTTTCCATCTGGTTTTTGATGATCTTCTTTAATTTGAAGGTCAAGGGCGTTGGAGGGTGGATGCATGAACTTTTTTGCACGCCTTTTGGGAAAAACCCCCTGCTTTGGATTTTGAATTTGTTATTCAATTTTATTGAATATGTTTCAAAACCCTTGTCACATTCATTGCGGCTTTTTGGGAATATCTATGCTGGAGAAATCATCTTCCTGCTTTTGGGAATGTGGGCGGCAACGGGGGTTTCGGGAACGATTTTTGGTTCAATTCTTGGTGCGGGATGGGCAATTTTTCATATTCTGATTGTGACATTGCAGGCGTTTATTTTTATGATGTTGACGGTGGTTTACATCTCAATGGCGCATGAATCGCACTAAATTCAGAAAGTTTGCTTTTTGGTTTGTTTAATCTTATAGAGGAAGGATGAAATGGAGAATTTACAGTTTTTGGCTATGATTCAAGCGTACACTGGAATTGGAATTGGTTTGATGATTGGTCTTGGAGCGGCGGGAGCTTGTATCGGTGTAGGTGTGATGTGCAGTCGCTTTTTGGAAGGAGCGGCTCGCCAGCCAGAAATGATACCTACTCTGCAAGGTAAAGTGTTTTTGTTACTTGGTTTGACTGACGCTTCATTCATTATTGCTGTTGGTTTGGCAATGTTGTTTGCTTTCGGTAATCCATTATTGGCAGTAATTAAGTAAATTGCCATAAAAGTTAACAATAAAGGCTTGTCATGAATATTAACTTTACTTTAATTTCTCAGGCGATAGCCTTTTCAGTATTTATTTGGTTCACCGTCAAATATGTATGGCCGCCCCTGTTGCGTGCTATTGAAGAACGGCAAAAAACGATAGCTGATGGATTGGCTGCGGGCGAACGAGGTAGGCATGAGTTGGAATTGGCAAGCCAGCGCTCATCTGATGTAATAAAGGAAGCCAAGCAGCGTGCATCTGAGATAATTTTGCAAGCTGAAAAAAGAGCGTCCGAGATCGTTGAAGAAGCAAAAAATACAGCTAAAGGTGAAGGGGACCGGATAATTGCTGGAGCAAAGGCTGATATAGAGCATGAAATTTACAGCGCTAGAGAAGCATTGCGACAGCATGCGGCACAACTTGCGGTGGTTGGAGCATCCAAGATTCTTCGTCGTGAAGTGGATGCAAAAGCACATGCCGATTTGCTGGCTTCAATTGAGGATGATCTGAAATAATGGCAGAAGCGATTACAGTTGCAAGGCCATATGCAGAGGCTATATTTAAATTGGGTGTTTCGGGCGATAGTTTGGCGCAATGGTCTAAAATTTTACAACTATGTGCTGATATTGTAGAAAATGATCAAATTAAATTGTTGATTGGAAATCCAATTGTATCTGCAGATAAGCTTGGTTCAATTTTTCTGGAAATTGGACGGGGCAAATTTAATGAAGAAGCCAAGAATTTGATAAAAATTCTGGCTGAAAATAAAAGAATTCTAGTTTTACCACAAATCAGTCAATTGTATGAGCAGCTAAAAGCGCAGCATGAAGGTACATTGGATGCAAAGATAGTTAGTGCTTTTGCGCTGGAAGGTAAGCAATTGAGGAAATTGGTGGAAAATCTTGAGCTAAAATTTAAACGTAAAATAGAACCACAAGTGAGTATCGATCCCGAGCTGATTGGCGGTATTAAGGTTGAAGTTGGTGATGAGATCTTTGATGCCTCGGTACGCGGAAAACTTGAGGCCATGGCAATTGCACTAAAGAGCTAGGAGTTAAATAAATATGCAATTAAATCCATCCGAAATCAGTGAGTTGATTAAACAGAGGATTGAGGGGCTTGTTGATTCAACGGAAGTACGTACTCAAGGTACGATAGTTTCTGTAACTGACGGTATTGTTCGCATTCACGGCCTGTCGGATGTGATGCAGGGTGAAATGCTCGAATTTCCAGGTAATACCTATGGGTTGGCATTGAATCTTGAACGTGATTCAGTGGGTGCTGTGATCATGGGGGCTTACGAGCATATTCGGGAAGGGGATACCGTTAAGTGCACGGGTCGCATTCTGGAAGTGCCAGTGGGGGAAGGACTGTTAGGGCGCGTAGTGAATGCGCTCGGTCAACCAATCGATGGAAAGGGACCCATTACTGCGGCGAGATCGGAGCCGATAGAAAAGATTGCTCCTGGGGTGATATGGCGCCAGTCTGTAGATCAGCCTGTTCAAACCGGCCTGAAATCAGTTGATTCAATGGTTCCAGTAGGAAGGGGGCAGCGTGAGTTAATCATTGGTGATCGCCAAACTGGCAAGACTGCGGTTGCAATTGATGCAATTCTGAATCAGAAGGGTCAGAACATGTTTTGCATTTATGTTGCAGTTGGTCAGAAAGCTTCTTCAATTGCTAATGTGGTTAGAAAATTGGAAGAGCACGGTGCGATGGCTTATACCATTGTTGTGGCAGCAACTGCATCTGAATCTGCGGCAATGCAGTTTATAGCGCCTTACTCAGGATGTACCATGGGTGAGTATTTCCGTGATAATGGACAAGATGCGTTAATCGTATATGACGATTTAACGAAACAAGCATGGGCTTATCGTCAGATATCTTTGCTATTAAGACGACCACCAGGGCGTGAGGCTTACCCAGGCGATGTTTTTTATCTGCACTCGAGACTTTTGGAAAGAGCGGCAAGGGTGAGTGCGGCATATGTCGAAAAAGCAACGGATGGTAAAGTGAAAGGTAAAACGGGATCGTTAACCGCGCTTCCGATTATTGAAACGCAGGCTGGTGACGTAACTGCATTTGTGCCGACTAATGTGATATCTATTACTGATGGTCAGATTTTTCTGGAAACGGATCTGTTCAATGCGGGCATCCGACCAGCAATTAATGCGGGTGTTTCAGTTTCAAGGGTGGGAGGTGCAGCGCAAACTAAAGTCATTAAGAAACTAGGGGGTGGCATACGTCTAGCACTAGCGCAATATCGTGAGTTGGCGGCTTTTGCTCAGTTTGCGTCAGACCTTGATGAGGCAACGAGGAAACAGCTTGAGCGTGGCAAAATGGCGACAGAGTTGATGAAGCAACCACAGTATGCAACATTAAGCGTTTCGGAAATGGCATTAACTTTGTTTGCGATCAATAATGGATATTTTGATGATGTAGAAGTTAATCGCGCACTGGTATTTGAGGCTGCTCTAAAAAGCTTTATACGGAGTCAACATGGCAGTATTCTCGATAAGATAGAGAAGAATAAAGAACTTGATTCCGAAACAGAAAAAGAACTTACTTCGGCGATTCAGGAATTCAAGCAAAACGGGACTTATTAAGAAATGGCTGGCAGTAGAGAAATTCGCAATAAAATTAAAAGTGTAAAAAATACACAAAAAATTACACGTGCGATGGAAATGGTTGCAGCTTCGAAAATGCGAAAAGCACAAGATCGCATGAAAAAAGCACGACCTTACGGAGAAAAAATACGTAAGGTTGCGACTCATATGAGTCAAGCAAATACTGAATATCGTCACCCATTTCTAATAGTGCGTGACACTATAAAGCGTATAGGAATCATAGTTGTCACTTCTGATAAAGGATTGTGTGGTGGTTTGAATACGAATGTATTGCGAAAAGCTGTCAATCAAATGAAGCAATGGCAAAGTGAAGGAGAGCAAATAGAAGTCTGCTGCATAGGAAACAAAGGTCTTGGGTTTATGAGCAGGATTAATGCAAACGTGGTTTCACAAGTAATTGCTCTAGGAGATGCACCTGACATCACTAAACTTATTGGGGCAGTAAAAGTAGTTCTTGATGGATATATAGAAGATAGATTTGATCGAGTTTATATCTTTTATAATCGCTTCGTTAATACAATGAAGCAAGAACCCCTAATGGAACAATTACTTCCTCTAACTAATGAACGCGTGCAAAAGAATTCAGGTTCGGATTCTGAGTCTGAATCCAGAATGGCTTGGGATTATATATATGAGCCAGAAGCTAAACCAGTGATTGACGATATAATGATCCGTTATGTGGAAGCAATTGTATATCAAGCGGTTGCAGAAAATATGGCTTCCGAACAATCTGCGCGTATGGTTGCGATGAAAGCGGCTTCTGATAATGCAGGTAATGTGATAGACGAATTGACGCTGATTTATAACAAATCGCGCCAAGCTGCCATAACGAAAGAATTGTCTGAAATTGTTGGTGGCGCGGCAGCAGTTTAATTTTTTTGAATAAGGTTTAGGGAACAACGATGAGTCAAGGAAAAATTGTTCAATGTATTGGTGCGGTGATAGATGTGGAGTTTCCGCGTGAGTCTCTTCCCAAGGTATATGATGCATTAATTATGGAAGGTTCGGAGCTTACGCTCGAAGTACAGCAGCAGCTTGGGGATGGTATTGTACGTACGATTGCTCTTGGATCATCGGATGGCTTGCGTCGCGGGATGATAGTCAAGAACACAGGAGAACAAATCTCAGTTCCGGTCGGAACCAAGACACTTGGAAGAATTATGGATGTTTTGGGGCGGCCCATTGACGAAATGGGCGATATTGGCGCTGAGCAGAATATGTCAATTCATAGACCGGCGCCTTCTTTTGATGAGTTGTCAGCATCCACAGAACTTCTTGAAACTGGAATTAAAGTTATTGATTTGATTTGTCCGTTCGCAAAAGGAGGGAAAGTCGGATTATTCGGAGGTGCGGGAGTAGGAAAAACCGTCAACATGATGGAACTAATCCGTAATATCGCGATTGAGCATAGTGGATATTCCGTGTTTGCAGGTGTGGGAGAGCGCACACGTGAAGGGAACGATTTTTATCATGAAATGAAAGATTCCAAGGTTCTAGATAAAGTAGCATTGGTATACGGACAGATGAATGAGCCTCCTGGAAATCGATTGAGAGTTGCATTAACTGGTCTGACCATGGCTGAAGCCTTTCGTGATGAGGGTAGGGATGTATTATTCTTTGTGGATAATATTTATCGCTACACATTAGCGGGAACAGAGGTTTCAGCTTTGCTAGGTCGTATGCCTTCGGCGGTTGGATATCAACCAACGCTTGCGGAAGAAATGGGTAGATTACAGGAGCGTATTACCTCGACTAAGACTGGCTCCATTACTTCAATTCAAGCTGTGTATGTACCTGCGGATGATTTGACAGATCCATCTCCAGCAACGACATTTGGTCATTTGGATGCTACTGTGGTTTTGTCGCGTGATATTGCTTCTCTGGGGATTTACCCGGCAGTGGATCCACTAGATTCAACATCTCGGCAATTGGATCCACAGGTTGTGGGTGAAGAGCATTACAATACGGCTCGTGCCGTTCAGCAAACATTGCAACGTTACAAAGAGTTAAGAGATATTATTGCAATTCTTGGTATGGATGAACTGTCAGCAGAAGACAAGTTAGCCGTGAGTCGGGCGCGGAAGATTCAGCGCTTCCTGTCTCAACCATTCAACGTGGCGGAAGTCTTTACTGGTTCGCCAGGTAAATATGTGTCTCTCAAAGATACCATTAAAGGATTCAAAGGTATCGTTGAGGGAGATTATGACGATTTGCCTGAACAAGCTTTCTATATGGTTGGTGGAATCGAAGAAGCTGTTGAGAAATCAAAAACTCTTCAATAGGAATTATAAGAATTAAATGGGTATAACTTTTCATCTAGACATCGTAAGTGCGGAAGATTCTATTTATTCTGGGGCAGTTGAATTTTTGGTGGCTCCAGCTCAAATGGGAGAAATAGGTATTTATCCTCGACACACACCACTATTGACACGTATTAAATCAGGAATGGTAAAGATTAAAGCCCAACTCAAAGAGGAAGAACTCATATATGTGTCGGGTGGAATGCTGGAAGTACAGCCGGATACGGTAACAATATTGGCTGATACTGCGATACGAGGTCACGATTTAGATGAAGCTAAAGCATTGGAATCTAAACGTGCGGCAGAAGACGCAATGAAGAACCGTGAATCAGAATTGGATTATGCTAAAGCACAAGCTGAACTGATTGAAGCAATGGCGCAACTGGCAGCAATTGATAAGCTCAGAAAACGTGGTCATTAAAAAGTTTTTTATAAAAAAAGGCGACTTTTGTCGCCTTTTTTTTTATAAAAAATTAAATAGTGTCGAATATACTTGGAGGTCATAATTCAGTTTATCGATTAACTAAAATTTAAAAATTAATATATATTTCCATTTCCATAAATAATCAAATGCAAACACAAAATAAAAAAACGGGTTTGACTATCATAATACTGGCGGCTGGTGTGGGAAAACGCATGAAATCATCCAAAGCCAAGGTGTTACATATTCTGGGTGGACGGACGTTACTACAGCATGTAATTGATACGAGTAGAGAACTTAATCCTGAGAAAATTTGTGTTGTGATAGGTCATTGTGGAGATCAAGTCAAGCAAGAAATTAATGATCAGAGTTTGTGCTGGGTAAGACAGGAAAAACAGTTGGGAACAGGACATGCTCTAATGCAAGCACAGCACGAATTAACCGATGATGGAATGACACTGATATTGTATGGCGATGTGCCACTGATCCATGTCGAGACGTTGAAGAATCTTTTGTCCGAAGTCAGGGATAATCAATGTGGGTTGCTTACGGTCAATTTGAATGATCCATCCGGCTATGGGCGAATAGTGCGAGATACAAAAACAAATGAGATTACTTCAATTGTAGAACACAAAGATGCAAGTGAGATTCAAAGAGAGATATGTGAGGTAAATACAGGAATTATGCTAATACCCAACAAATATTTGCATCGATGGTTACCCAAGCTTACAAATGAAAATACACAAGGAGAATACTATCTTACAGATGTGATAGCGTTGGCGGTAAAAGAAAACATACAGATAAAGATAGTGCAGCCAGAATATATATATGAAGTGCTTGGAGTTAATGACAAGAAGCAGTTAGCGGAGCTGGAACGTATATATCAGCGTGAGAATGCCAATGAATTAATGGAAAAGGGGGTCGGTTTGGCTGATCCCGCTCGCATTGATATAAGGGGAAGATTGCATTGTGATCAAGATGTGTCAATTGATATCAATTGTATATTTGAGGGTGTAGTGGAACTTCAGAATGGAGTGAAAATTGGGGCTCACTGTTTTCTTAAGAATGTAAGAGTTGCCTCCAATAGCACGATACAGCCGTATTCACATATTGAAAGTGCAGAAATTGGCCATGACTGCATAATTGGTCCATTTGCGCGTATTCGTCCAGGTACCAAACTCATGAAAGCGGTCCATGTGGGTAATTTTGTAGAAGTGAAAAATAGTCAAATCGGAAAAGGAAGTAAAGCGAATCACCTCAGTTATTTGGGGGATACGATAGTTGGTGAGAATGTTAATGTTGGAGCTGGAACAATTACATGCAACTATGATGGAGCAAATAAACATCAAACGATTATAGAGGATGATGTTTTTATTGGATCGGATACGCAGTTGATTGCGCCGATCAGGATCTCTAAAGGAACAACAATAGGAGCAGGTTCAACCATTACACGCGATACACCAGAGAATGCATTGACATTGAGTCGAGCAAAGCAAATTAGTATCACAGGATGGAAACGCCCGAAAAAGTCATAATATAGAAGAGTAAAAGGACAATTATGTGTGGGATAGTCGGTGCAATAGCGAAAGCAAATGTCGTTCCAACCCTGCTGCAGGGTTTGTCACGCTTGGAGTATAGAGGATATGACTCCGCTGGTTTGGTGATAACGAATCAAGGTATGCAACGGTTGCGAACAACGGGACGTGTGACAGAGTTGAGCAAGCTGGTTGCGCTACAGAAAATACAGGGGTATGCAGGAATTGCTCATACCCGGTGGGCAACACATGGAGAACCATCTGAGCGCAATGCTCACCCGCACTTCTCTGGAGCCGAGTCTCGAATCGCTGTTGTTCATAATGGAATCATAGAAAACCACGAAGAGATTCGCGCCGGATTAATGAATCAAGGATGTCGATTTACATCTGATACTGATACAGAAGTCATTGCTCACCTCATTGCTGCAAAACTCAAGGAATGTAAGGATTTATTCAAAGCTGTTTGCTTGTCAATTGCAGAATTACAAGGTGCGTATGCAATCGCTGTAATGGAGGAATCTAATCCTGAAAGGATTGTTGTGGCACGAAATGGAGCGCCTTTGCTAATTGGGGTAGGCAAGGATGCCAATTACGTAGCATCTGATACTTCGGCTTTGCTACAAGCTACTCGTGACATTATATATCTGGAAGAGGGAGATGTTGCCGAGTTGGATAGCAATGGATATCGTATCGTGAGTTGTTTGCATCATTTATTGGGGGAATCGGTAGAGCGAACGATTCACGAAAGTCAAATGACAAGCGATTCGATAGAATTGGGCCCTTATACCCATTACATGCAAAAAGAAATATTCGAGCAACCAAGTGCCGTGGCCAATACACTCGAAATGGTCACAAATGCACAATCGATTACATCTAATTTATTTGGCAGCGAAGCCGAGAAAATATTTTCCAAGACAAAGCATATATTGATTCTTGCCTGTGGTACGAGCTATCACGCAGGTTTGGTTGCTCGATATTGGTTGGAAAGTGTTGCGAAAATACCTTGTAGTGTCGATATTGCTAGTGAGTATCGATATCGTAACCCAATTGCAGATGATGGTACCTTGGTGATAGGAATCTCACAGTCCGGTGAAACGGCCGACACCCTTGCAGCCCTGAATTATGCTAGGAAATTAGAACTTTCACACAGCCTTGCCATATGCAACGTGCCAGAGAGTGCATTAGTCAGACAATCCGAATTGCGTTTTCTAACACGTGCAGGACCTGAAATTGGAGTGGCTTCGACAAAGGCATTTACGACCCAGTTGGCTGTTCTTTTACTTCTGACGGCGACATTAGCCAAGATGCGGCACTGCTTGTCGCCACATGAGGAGCAACAGATGATTGCAGCGTTGCGGCATCTGCCAGTTGCAATTCAGCTCGCACTTCAGGTTGAACCCGAAGTCAAAAAGTGGGCTCAAAAATTTTCTCAAAAAAAACATGCTTTATTTCTGGGGCGTGGAGTACATTATCCCATTGCAATGGAAGGTGCACTCAAACTCAAGGAAATTTCCTATATTCATGCTGAAGCTTATGCGGCGGGTGAATTGAAACATGGTCCGCTAGCTTTGGTGGATAAGGAGATGCCAGTTGTTGCTATTGCACCCAATGATCAGTTGTTGGGTAAGCTGAAATCTAATTTGCAGGAAGTTCATGCGCGGGGTGGTGAGCTCTATGTGTTTGCTGATGCAGACTCGCAAATCGCTGAAAGTGAGCATCTGCATGTGATTCGGTTGTCAGAACATGCGGGACTGCTAAGCCCGATATTGCACACAATTCCATTGCAATTATTAGCCTATCATGTCGCACTGGAGAAAAAGACAGATGTCGACAAACCAAGAAATCTGGCAAAAGCTGTCACGGTAGAATAGCTTCGTTAGGGGAGTGATCAAGGGTTGGTTGTATTTTTCCAAGTGCATATGACAACGGATCCTTGGTGGTTGGGATCGTACCCGGATTATCAAAAGCTCCTCTTTGGCCTCGTAATTTAGCTTAGAGGCGATTTTGGGTTGACTTCCAAAGATTCTCTGATGGAAATTCATTAGAATCAGTTGCAAAAGCCTAGAAAGTTTAGGCTAAGTGCTAAGGCATCTTCCCGATCTATAAGAAAAGGAAGATCCGAGGCGCTAGACTAACCCAGTAACCTGGGCTCCATATTCAAGATGTAGAAGTTTGTTGGTTGTCTTATCCTTTCGAAACATAATTGGATAATCATAGAAGTAAAAATACAGACGTTATTCAAGCATTTCTGGTCCGAATGTGTTTTGCTTAATCGTTCAGAAGGGTGACGCTGAAATAAGATCGTCACAGCACGATGAGTTTCTAGGCGTTCACGAAGAGTGGAGTTGTCCCCTTTGAACGGACACATTTGTTCTGTTTAAAAGGACAGCCCCAGAGTAACTTTTAAAGATTGCTGATGATACCCTTTAACGAACTACAGAAATCAAAATCGTTGATTCAGTGTTATGGCTTTATCCTCGGGATACGCGATGATAATATAACCTTCTTTAAAGAGGGATATGGAAAATGGCAGGTCATAGCAAATGGGCTAATATAAAGCACAAGAAAGCTGCGCAGGATGCCAAGCGCGGGAAGGTTTTCACAAGACTAATCAAGGAAATAACTGTGGCTGCTCGCATGGGAGGAGGGGATCTTAACAGTAATCCGAGACTACGTTTGGCTGTAGATAAAGCATATGATCAGAATATGCCGAAAGACAATGTTGAGCGTGCTATAAAACGTGGTAGTGGCGCACTCGATGGAGTGGATTACGAAGAGATTCGCTATGAAGGCTACGGAATTGCTGGTGCAGCGGTGATGGTTGACTGTATGACGGATAATCGAACAAGAACGGTTGCCGATGTACGCCATGCTTTTAGCAAATATGGTGGTAATCTTGGAACGGATGGTTCGGTAAGTTTTTTATTTAAACATTGTGGTTTACTGATATTTTCCCCTGAAACCGATGAAGAAAGCCTGATCGAAGCTGCATTGGAAAGTGGAGTCGAGGATGTGATCAGTAATGATGATGGAAGTATTGAAGTGATTACGGCTCCATATGAATTCATTCCAGTCAAAGAAGCGTTGGAAAAAGTTGGTTTTAAATCAGAGTTGGCCGAAGTAACGATGAAGCCAAGTAGTGAAGCACTGATTAGTGGAGAAGACGCAGTTAAAATGCAGAAATTATTGGATGCTTTGGAAAATCTCGATGATGTGCAAGCTGTTTATACGACGGCTGTACTGGATATATAAACGTAGCTGGGGTAGGTGGCAATATTCGAATTCTCGGCATTGATCCTGGTTTACGGATTACCGGTTTCGGTATTATCGAAAAAAACGGTCATGACCTGATCTATGTCAGCAGTGGCTGTATCAGGATACCCGAAGGAGAACTTCCGGATAGACTCAAATCCATACTTGATAACCTGACTCAGGTGATAACACAATTTCAGCCTCAGCATGTTGCCATTGAGCAGGTTTTCGTCAATATCAACCCAAAATCAACTTTAATGCTGGGACAAGCGCGTGGCGCTGCTATTTGTGCTGCAGTCATGAATAACTTGCCGGTAGCAGAATATTCGGCACTGCAAATAAAACAGGCTGTCGTTGGAAATGGTCACGCAAAAAAGGATCAAGTGCAGCAAATGGTGATGCGATTATTGAATCTGAAAGGCACACCAAGTGCCGATGCAGCCGATGCACTGGCTTGTGCGATCTGTCATGCACATGGTGGTCTGGGGCTGGGAAAAACATCGATTGCCGGTTACCACATGAAGAAGGGGCGTCTGGTATGATTGGTCGTGTGCGCGGTGTTCTGCTGGAAAAGCGTCCTCCACAGGTTTTGCTGGATGTGCAGGGATTGGGATATGAAGTCGATGTGCCAATGAGCACTTTTTACGATTTACCGGCTACAGGATCTGAGGTGACGCTATACACACACTTGCTGATACGGGAAGATGTTCATTTGCTATTTGGTTTTGCGACTGAGTGTGAACGCCAAATTTTTCGACAGTTACTCAAAATTTCAGGTGTCGGTGCGCGGACTGCCTTGGCACTACTATCTGGGCTGAGTATTGGAGAGTTGCATGAAGCAGTAAGTGCTCAGGATAGTACTTACTTAATTCGGGTTCCGGGTATTGGAAAAAAGACCGCTGAACGATTGCTGCTTGAATTGCGGGATAAATTGGATACGGTATCGCCAGCTATGGAGAGTATGCGTTCCAGCTCATCGGAAAATGATGATATCTATAATGCTTTGCTTGCTCTGGGCTACAGCGACCGCGAGGTGAATAAGGTTGTGAAGCAAATGCCTGCAGATGTGTCGGTTTCTGATGGCATTCGTCTGGCGCTGCAATGGTTGTCCAAAGGCAATTAATCTAGGCTTCAAGAAAATGGCATGATTGAAACAGATCGTTTGGTTACTGCAACGACTTCTACACTTCAGGAAGATAATGTGGAACGTGCATTACGTCCCAAGCAACTTGAAGATTACGTTGGCCAGGAAAAAATTCGTAGCCAATTGCAGATCTTTATTGCTGCTGCGAGGAAGCGTAATGAAGCACTGGACCATGTTTTGCTATTTGGCCCTCCAGGTTTGGGTAAAACTACGTTGGCGCATATTGTTGCCAAAGAGATGGGTGTTAATTTAAGGCAGACTTCCGGCCCAGTTCTGGAGCGTCCTGGTGATCTGGCCGCCTTACTAACAAATCTTGATCCCAATGATGTGTTGTTTATAGATGAGATTCATCGCTTGTCACCCATGGTAGAAGAAATTCTTTATCCGGCATTGGAAGACTATCAGCTGGATATCATGATTGGGGAAGGACCAGCGGCACGTTCGGTTAAACTCGATTTGCCACCTTTCACCCTGGTGGGAGCAACCACTCGCGCAGGTATGCTTACTAATCCGTTGCGGGACCGATTTGGGATTGTGTCACGACTGGAGTTTTATACATCGGAGGAGCTGAGTAGGATTGTGATGCGTTCTGCAAGTTTGCTTAATGTCAACATATCACCCGATGGGGCAGCAGAGATTGCATGTCGATCACGCGGTACGCCACGTATTGTTAATCGTTTGTTGCGTCGAGTAAGGGATTTTGCTGAGATAAAAGCAGATGGGTACGTGACAGGCTCGGTTGCGAATGCGGCCTTGAATATGCTTGATGTAGATGCTCTGGGGCTTGATCTTATGGATAGGAAATTGTTGATGGCGATATTACAGAAATTTGAAGGGGGGCCTGTTGGAGTAGACAGTCTTGCTGCTGCGATTAGCGAAGAGCGCGATACCATTGAGGATGTATTGGAGCCCTATTTGATCCAGCAAGGTTTTTTGAAACGTACATCGCGCGGTCGTGTTGCTACTTCTGCTGCTTATCAGCATTTTGGGATTTCAGTACCACAGAAAATGAATAATGTGGATTTGTGGGAAGAAAATAATACTTGATATTAGAATTATGCGAATTCAAACATTGCGAATGGTTGTTGCTTTACTTTTAACACTGGTTGTCATGCTGTATTTTCATACAACAAAGGAAAAGGAGCTATACAGCAAATCTGCCGAGCCAGCCGTTGCGCAAATTCTGACTCAAATTTCGAATTGGGAAAAGCAATCTCTAATGTTGCAGCTAGCGCCAGAAGCCAAAGAGAACGTAACTGATGAACAATTGGAAAATCTATTGGAGCTCTATAAAACATTCGGTCGATATCGGTCCATTGAGGAGCTTGATTTTTCTCGGACAGTCAGTGCCTTTTCGCTATTAGGAGAAAAGCACATCAATTACTCGGGCTCAGCTAATTTTGATGCAGGCTTGGTCAGTTTGAATATTACACTTGTGGAACGAGGAGGATTTTTTCAGATATATAATTTCGCGTTGGCCAAGAAGGGTTAATACTGATTAAAAACAGAAATACTGCCAGTTCAGTAAGACTTGAACTATATTTGTTCTATGTTAGTCTTAATGGCCGTATGGGTACATTGATAAAATTTAGAATTTTGGGAGGCTTCTTATGAATCAAGATTATTTGTCAGTTGCGCAAAAATCCACAGCGGTTTTTTCGACTAACAAAGTATTACGTAATACTTACATGCTGTTGTCACTAACATTGTTGTTCAGTGGATTCACCGCTGCATTGTCAATGTTTCTTAAAATGCCACAAATGACCTATTTGATATCTGTCATTGGCGGCATGATTCTTGCCATGTTTGTTTTACCCCGTTTTGCTAATTCGTCCGCTGGAATCGGTATTGTATTTTTGATTACTGGATTATTAGGGTTTGGTTTAGGGCCAATTCTGACAGCCTATGCTGCATTACCGAATGGAAGCAACATAATCACGATGTCATTTGTGGGAACAGGAGCGATCTTCATGGGACTGTCAGCTTATGTTCTTTTAACTCGGAAAGATTTTAGTTTTCTCGGGGGGTTTTTGCTCGTGGGATTTTTGCTCGTGATGCTAGCTGCCCTTGCCAATATTTTTCTGCAGATTCCTGCGCTGTCGCTGACAATCTCCGCAGTTGTAATCATGATTATGAGTGGTTTCATTTTGTATGATACCAGTCGAATCATTAATGGAGGAGAGACCAATTATGTATTGGCAACGATTGGTTTGTATATGACCATTTTCAACATATTCATTAGCTTACTGCAAATATTGGGTATCATGGGAAGTGATGATTGATTTTCAGAGCTTGTTAAGCTAATTGATGAAAACCCCGGTTATCCGGGGTTTTTTTTGAGAAAAAACAAAATATGAATTGGAGCGATTTGATATCTGCATTGGCGTTGGGAATGTTTATTGTAGTGTTATATCCCGCAGCTAAGAGCAAACTGAAGGATAGTCCGCGTGGAACAACTTCAGATTGGTTAATTTTCATTGCAATAATTCTTGTTGTTATGTTGTTTGTGGGGGTGTTGCTTAGATCGATTTAAATCATTCAAAAATTTTATAATGTAAAAAAAGTGTTCGAAAATAATGAGAACAAAAATATATATCAAAAAATGAGAAGTTTTTTTGTTTGAAAAAATGATTTTGTGGAGATAGAAAAAAAGCATTACCCTTTTTTTAACAGGGGAATATTGCTATAAAAATCATGATTTTCCTTGTTTGACCAAGAGTGGCGTGCTAGAATTTCCATTCGATTAATTAGCATGTAGAAGATACTCTATAACTAATAAAATCTAAGTTGCGGATAAAAAGGAAATTTGACCAAGGAAAGATTAATCGTCAATCGACACTTGTTTTTTGCAAAATAAAACTCGTCGTAAGGTTTCCAAAAGCTAGCAGGAAAAAGCAAACGGTCAGGTTTGATGACGTTAGTCATACCTGGAATCTGTAAAATTAGTAATCATGTGGGGGGAAATATGAGAAGTAAATCAGTTGTAACCTTGGCGGGGGTCTCCGCTCTTGCTCTGTACTCAAGCATGGCATTAGGGTCGAAATATAATTTGCCTGAGCCTCAGAGTGTCATTGCTAAAGATATATATGACCAGCACATCATTCTGATGTGGATTTGTTTGGTCATATTTATCGGTGTGTTTGGTGTTATGTTTTATTCGGTTCTTAAACACCGCAAATCATTGGGCTACAAAGCGGCAAATTTTCACCATAGCACTGCTGTCGAAATAATTTGGACAGTTATACCTTGTTTGATTCTCGTGGTTATGGCATGGCCAGCTACAAAAACAGTTATCGCGATGAAGGACACTTCTAGTCCCGATATGACAATCAAAGCTACGGGTTATCAGTGGATGTGGGGTTATGATTATTTGCAAGGTGAAGGTGAGGGGATCAGTTTTTTCAGCAAATTATCAACAACACGCGCACAGATAGAAAATAAGGCTCCTAAAGGTGAAAACTATCTATTAGAAGTGGATAATCGAGTGGTTGTGCCTGTAGGTAAAAAGGTGCGTATCATTTTGACAGCTAATGACGTGCTTCATGCATGGTGGGTGCCTGCGCTGGGAATCAAGCAGGATGCGATTCCGGGCTTTATACGAGACACTTGGTTTAAGGCGGACAAACCAGGAATTTATCGTGGTCAATGTGCTGAGTTGTGCGGTAAGGATCACGGATTTATGCCAATCGTTGTGGAAGTACTCGAAGCAGCTGAATATACAAAATGGGTAGCAGCTCAAGGTACATCTGCAGTTAAAACATCAATGCATGTGGAAAACAAGTAAAAGGAGATAACTATGGCAGCAGTACATGGTGACGCGCACGGTCATGGACATGATGATCATCATCCTAGTGGAATAATGCGCTGGATAACAACTACCAACCATAAAGACATTGGAACAATGTACTTATGGTTCAGTTTTGCAATGTTTCTTACGGGGGGAACTTTAGCTTTGGGAATTCGTGCTGAATTGTTTCAGCCAGGAATTCAAATTTTACAACCCGAATTATTCAATCAATTTACTACATTGCATGGTCTGATCATGGTGTTTGGTGCCATCATGCCAGCATTCGTGGGTTTTGCTAACTGGCAAGTACCACTGATGATTGGTGCACCTGATATGGCATTTGCACGTATGAACAACTGGAGTTTCTGGTTGCTGCCGGTTGCTGCAACACTACTGGTTAGTTCATTCTTTGTGCCAGGTGGTGCCGCCGCAGGTGGCTGGACATTCTATCCACCACTATCAACGCAAGGTGGACTAGGTGTTGATCTGATGATTTTTGCGGTGCACATTTTAGGTGCGTCTTCAATCATGGGGTCGATTAATATCATCACAACGATTCTGAATATGCGAGCTCCTGGCATGACATTGATGAAAATGCCAATGTTCGTATGGACATGGTTAATCACTGCTTATTTGCTGGTTTTGGTTATGCCAGTACTGGCCGGTGTGGTTACCATGCTGCTGACAGATCGCCATTTTGGTACAAGTTTTTTCAATGCGGCCGGTGGTGGTGATCCAGTAATGTTCCAACACATTTTCTGGTTCTTCGGACACCCAGAAGTTTACATCATGATTTTGCCGTCTTTCGGTATCGTGTCTGAAGTTATTCCGACATTCTCGCGTAAACCATTATTTGGTTATGCATCAATGGTCTATGCTACAGCTTCTATTGCTATTCTGTCTTGTGTGGTTTGGGCGCATCACATGTTCACAGCGGGCATGCCAACGGTGGGTCAGTTGTTCTTTATGTATGCGACCATGCTGATCGCAGTGCCAACAGGGGTTAAGGTATTTAACTGGACTGCAACTATGTGGCAAGGATCGATGTCGTTTGAAACTCCAATGTTATTCGCAATCGGATTTATTTTCCTGTTTGTGATTGGTGGTTTTAGTGGCGTTATTTGTGCAATCGTTCCGATCGATATTCAAGTTCAAGATACATACTATGTAATTGCGCATTTCCACTATGTATTGGTATCAGGTTCTTTGTTTGCATTATTTGCGGGTGCCTATTACTGGATTCCAAAGTGGACAGGACGTATGTACAACGAAACACTGGGTAAATGGCATTTCTGGTTATCTATGTTTTTCTTCAATCTGACATTCTTTGTGCAACATTTCTTGGGTTTGGCTGGCATGCCACGCAGAATCCCAGATTACAATTTGCAATTTGCTGATTTCAACATGGTTTCGAGTATCGGTGCATTTGGGTTTGGTTTGACACAACTTTTATTCCTGTACGTGATGATCAGTTGCATCCGCAGTGGAGAGAAAGCACCTCAGAATCCATGGGATGGAGCGACTACGCTGGAATGGACTCATCTGCCAACGCCAGCTCCATATCATAGTTTTGAAAAACCACCAGTAGTCAAGTAAAGAGATTTGTATGTCTGAAAAAGATACAGAACAGAAACGAAAGAAGATTAGAACGGCGTTGTTTCTGTTGATTACGGTAGTAGCACTTTATATTTTGGTTATAGCAAAACAATGGTAAATAGGACTTCAAGTGCGAATGTTTTGATGATGAAAAAGTTGTTGGTTTTCACATTGATCATGTTTGTGTTTGGTTATGCACTGGTACCATTTTATGAAAAGTTTTGCGAAGTAACTGGAATTAATAATTTGTTAAAACCAGACGTACAGGTCAAAGATAACTGGGTGGATGAGCAGCGTTGGATAACGGTCGAGTTTGATGCAAATACAAGAGACTTGCCGTGGAGTTTCAAACCACTACAATCCAGTGCACGAATTCACCCAGGACAGACAATTGAAGTGATGTATGAAATTACAAATAATTCAGATCGTGAAGTAACTGGACAAGCGATACCGAGTTATAGTCCCCGCTTTCTGGATAAGCATTTAAAGAAATTTGAATGTTTTTGTTTTACTAAACAAATACTCAAGCCACATGAAACAAAACAAATGCCAGTACAATTTGTGATTGAGCCTGGGATACCAACGGATATTCAAACTGTAACAATATCGTATACTTTTTTTGAGCTGTTGCCTGGTGCAGGGAATACTAAAAAATAGTGATATAGGGGTGTTAGAGTGACAGCAGAAAGTAAAAAAGGCGCGAGGATTTTACAAATAGCCAAAGCAGTTATCTTTGCTTTTATGGGTATACGTAAGAAAAGTGACTTAGAACAAGATGCTGCTACACTAAAACCATCAGAATTGATTATCGGTGGAATTATTGGAGCAATAATATTTGTAGTTAGTATCATCTTGATTGTGAGAATGGTGGTTAGTTAGGGTTTGTATAAATTATAAGTAGGAGGAGATAAGAATGAGTCAAGAATCTGGACATTATTACGTCCCAGCACCTTCGATGTATCCAATTATTGGGTCGACAGCAATTTTATTCATGGGTTCAGGCGCTGCATTGACAATGAATAAGGTGGAAATGGGTTATGGCATGCTGGCATTTGGTTTTGCAATACTGGTTTATATGTTGTTTGGTTGGTTCGGAACGGTTGCAAGGGAAAGCGAAAGTGGAAAATATGGAGTACAAGTGGATAAGTCATTCCGTTGGGGAATGAGTTGGTTCATATTTACCGAAGTCATGTTTTTCTGTGCATTCTTTGGTGCTTTGTATTACATGCGCAATTTTTCTATACCTTGGCTGATTGAAGAAAGTACTGTCTTGGGAAATACTTTCTGGTCAAGTTACGATGGAAAATGGCCAACGTCAGGTCCTGGAATAACCGATCCATTTACTCCAATGGGTGCATGGGGATTGCCAGCTTTCAATACATTATTGTTGCTGACTTCTGGCGTGACAGTAACATTCGCGCACTGGAGACTTAAAGAGAATAGACGTGATGGATTAAAAATGTGGTTGTTAGCAACCATTTTCTTGGGCGCACTGTTTATTGCTTGTCAAGCCTATGAATATATTCATGCTTATAATGATCTAAACTTGAAACTGACCACAGGCGCATATGGTTCAACATTCTTTATGCTGACTGGTTTTCACGGATTTCACGTGACAATCGGAACCATCATGTTGACTGTCATTTATTTTCGCAGTGCTGCAGGACACTTTACACCTGAAAATCATTTTGGATTCGAAGGCGTAGCTTGGTATTGGCACTTTGTTGACGTAGTCTGGTTAGGTTTGTTTATATTTGTCTATCTGATGTAAATGTCTAAAATCCGGTTTTTAACATGTTGTTATGTTAGCAAGTAGAATGCGACAAGGTTAAAAACCGGAAATCATTTCTTTCTTCGAAAAATATAGAAACACTCCGTAAACCAAAGTCGGAAATATCGCTTCAATTTATCCATTAATAGCAAGATTATGATCGTATTTGGATATCGCTTTGAACCGAGACTCTGGTCAATAATCATCACCGTGCTCGCGATAATCGTTTTTGTCAATCTGGGACAATGGCAGTTATCCCGTGCGGATGAGAAAGAATCTTTATTTGAACAAATAGAAAAGTATGCTAGAGAGCCTGCAATCGCATTGCCAGGAACGCTTGTAAAGTTCAGTGATTTTCAAAATCGGGATGTAGAAGTTAGCGGAGAATTTCTAATCGATAAGACGATCTACCTAGATAATAAAACTCACAAGGGATTGGCTGGTTATCATATAGTTACGCCATTGAAAATAGCAAACAGTACCATGGTGGTAGCAATCAATCGTGGATGGGTGCGAGGAAATGCAGATCGTTCGGTACTACCGGCAGTTACTCATAAAGATGGGTTAGTGAAAATAACAGGGCGAGTAGTTTCCTCTGAAAATAAGACTCTCTCATTGTCAAATCAGGTAGAAGGCGGAAATGTTTGGGGAAATTTTGATTTGCAGCGATTTACAACCTTAACAGGTCTAGATGCACAACCCATCATGATATTACAAAAGGATGATTATGATGATGGTTTAATCCGAGATTGGGACAGACCAGAATCTGGGGCGGCAAAAAATTTCGGTTACGCAGTGCAGTGGTTTTCGCTAGCAATAACTACAGCAATTATTTTCATTATATTGAATGTCAAACGAGAATTTACAAAAAGCAAATAGAAGAAAATTCCTGCTACTTTTGGTGCTTATGTGTTCACCGGTTGTAGTTTCTTACTTGTTATATTTTTCTGATTACAGGCCCAACAGTAAAAATTATGGCGACTTGATCAAACCGATAGTCAAGCTTCAAGGTAAAGGAACAAATTTGGCCGATAATACCATCCTACGCATGAAGGATTTGCATGGCAAATGGATCTTGGTGACTATCGATTCGGCAGACTGTAGTGAGGCTTGCAAGGATAAACTATATTACATGCGGCAAGCTAGAATGGTGCAGGGAAAAGAAAGACATCGCATCGAGAGGCTATGGTTGGTCAATGACGAAGGTACGCCAAACGAAGATTTAATTAAGGAATACGAAGGAACCTATATCTTAAAAGATCGAGATGGTGACATTATCAATGCCATTGAAACCAGAGATACACAGATGAAACATATTTATCTGATAGACCCAATAGGCAATTTGATGTTGAAATTCCCAGAGAATGTTGACGGCACCAAGATGGGACAAGATTTGAAAAGACTATTACACGTATCCCAGATCGAGCATTGATATTCTGACAAGCGATTGCGATACGCTTAGGTATAAATAATTTAGGATAACAAGATAAGGAGAACGTAGACATGGCTACATTGGCATGGCAAGAAACGGCAGTACGGATAAATCAGTTCTATCGATTGACGAAACCGCGTGTGGTTTCGTTGATTGTGTTTACAGCGGTTATTGGCATGTTTCTCGCTGTACCGGGAGTCGTACCGTTGGATATTCTGTTTTTTGGCACGTTAGGCATAGCACTTGTGGCTGGTGCTGCAGCAGCGCTCAACTGTCTCGTTGAACAGAAGATGGATGCCGTAATGGCCAGAACAAAAGGAAGACCGCTACCACAAGGCAAGGTCAGCGTACCTGAAACATTGTTTTTTCTTCTAATTGTGGGGGGAGTCGGTTTATACATTCTCTATTATTGGGTGAATGAAATAACTATGTGGCTGACACTCGGTACTTTTGTTGGCTATGCGATAATTTATACGGTAATTCTCAAACCACTGACACCTCAAAACATAGTCATTGGAGGCGCATCAGGTGCCATGCCACCAGTGTTGGGATGGACTGCTGTGACGGGTGAAATTGCCAGCGATGCTTTGCTCTTGTTTCTCATCATTTTTGCGTGGACTCCTCCGCATTTTTGGGCACTTGCTTTGTACCGTAAGAAGGAATATGCCTCAATTGGTATGCCCATGCTGCCAGTGACACATGGTGATCAATATACCAAACTGCAGGTATTGTTATATACCATTATCATGTGTGTCGTGACCACATTGCCGTATGTCACTCAGATGAGTGGATTGATTTATCTGGTGGGATCACTCATTCTCAATGGCATTTTTATGTATTACGCAATTGAAATATATCGTAATTATAGTGATCAGCTAGCGCGTGAAGCTTTCCGCTATTCAATTTTATATTTGGCGCTGTTATTTGTAGCATTGCTAGTTGATCATTATTTTTATTTCTAAAGGTTTTCTGTGACAGTAAGACGTAGCACGTAAAAAGTGCTACGTCTTTTTTATTTCAAGTCAAGGAAAGAGCTTACCTGGATTCAGAATATTGTTCGGATCGAACAAGTTTTTAATATTCTTCATCAGGGTCATTGTTCCATCATCAATTTCCTTGGACACGAAAGCGCGTTTCTCGCTACCGATACCATGTTCTCCAGATAGCGTTCCTCGTAAAGAAATAACCAAATCAAAAATATCATTTAGACAGTATTCGGCTCGCCTAACCTCTTCAGCATTGTCAGGATCAATAAGTAAATTGACGTGAATATTGCCATTACCGGCATGCCCAAAATTGACATTGTGCAGTTGATACTGCTGACTTAATCGCTTTAATCCCCGTAAGAATTCGGGCAAGCGTGTAACAGGAACGACAACGTCCTCATTGATTTTCTTGGGAGCAATTTCACGTAACAAAGGTGAAAGCGCTTTGCGTGCTTTCCAGAGGTTACGGGTATCAGAGATTTCCTTGGCTTCGATGAGAAAATCGGAACTGCACGCAGAAATAATGTTTGCAATGGCATTGGGTAATTCATCTCGCGCACCATCTACTTCGATCATGAGCATGGCATGACTCTCGCTAGGAAGCAGGTCAGGATAGCGGTTGCGAATCAGTCCTAAGGATCCACTGTCGAGGAATTCCAATGCGCTGGGTAAGCGCGATAGCGACATGATATTGACAATTGCTGCAGTGCAACTGGGTAAATCTTGAAAATGTGCCGTGATACCAGCAACTGCCTCAGGCAATGCGGTTAGTTTTAATGTGGCTTCGGTGATGATCGCAAGCGTACCTTCAGAGCCAATTAGCAGCCTTGTGAGATCGTACCCGACCACTCCCTTGGTAGTGTAACAACCGGTTGTGATCAATTGGCCAGAACCGGTTACCGCTTTCAGTCCTAAAACATGATCCCGGGTCGTGCCGTACTTGACAGCATGAGGACCACCTGCACAGGTGGCAATGTTGCCGCCGACGGTAGAAAACATGGCACTGGAAGGATCTGGGGGCCAGAAAAATCCGTGAGGCTTGGCCGCTTCTTGTATGGTCTGGTTGATGACGCCAGGTTCTGTAACAATGACGCGATTGGCTGGATCTACTGAGACGATATTGACCATGCGTTCTAGAGACATGGCAATGCCACCTTTTTCAGGGAGACTGCCACCGGCTGTTCCGGTTCCTCGACCGCGAGGTACCAATGGAATGTGTTGTTGATTACAGAGTGCGAGGGTTTGCCGAATTTCTTCAGTACATAAGGGAAACACGACAGCATCGGGAGGAAGAATCTTGCGACTGTTGTCGTAGGCATACGCATAACACTCAACCGGATCGGTATAGCAGCGATCCGGTGGGAATAGCATTTCCAAAGTGGTTTTGGCGGAAGCGGAAAGCGCGCTCACGGTGTTGCTTCAGGTCAATTCATGTACTCGAACACTTTGACAACTTTTTTTACACCCGGTGTTGAACTGGCAATTTGCGCCGCATTATCGGCTTCCTGGCGAGAAACAATGCCCATGAGGTAGACAATTTCATTTTCAGTCACAATCTTGACATGATTGATCTGAAACTTGCGTTCAGCAAGAAAGCGTGCTTTTACTTTTGACGTGATGAGTGTGTCATTGCTGCGCGAAGCCAGTGAAGTATTACCGGAAACGGCGATTTCGTTAAAGATTTTGCGAACATTGTCGACGCCCATGATCAGCTTTTCGATCGCAGCCTTGATATCTTCCGATGGTGCTTCTCCGGTCAGTAAAACCATGCGGTTATAGCTGGTGACATTGATATGAACCGTATCTCCATATTGCTGGTGGATTCTCCTTCCACTCTTGAGTTCGATACCTTCATCTTCGATAAACATGCCACTAGTTCTGCGATCCTCTGAAATGTAAGTACCTGTACCCGCAGCCGTGCCTATAGTAAACATCGGCACACAAGCACTGAGCAATGGAAAAATCAATAAAAAAGGCAGCCAGAACGAATAGCAATGTCTCATGGGTTTGACTCCGAAGAATTCAGTAATGAATGCCCGATAATACAGTAAAATAGCGCGATTACGTATATTCCGTGATTAAAATACACTGCGTAAAGGAGTTCACCCCGCATGAACAATAAACCTGAAAACACAGTTGCTGGTACTACATTCAAGAATGACAGTACGGAAGAGATGGAAGCGGTTGCCGTACTCGGTGTGGCGGCCGGTGAAGAACGTTATCTGATATCCATGTCGGATGTCAGCGAAGTCATCACCATTCCCAAGCTGGCCAAGGTTCCGCTGACTGAACCCTGGTTTCTCGGATTGGCCAATGTACGGGGAAATCTCTACGGCATCAATGATCTGGGTGTTTTTCTGGGAGGCAGTCCTACTGCATTCAATCTGAAATCCCGTATTCTGCTGGTTGCTTCCGGCAGCAAGGCACTGGGGGGCTTCATTGTCAACAGCATGCTGGGAATCCGTGATTTATCTGAATTTTCACTGGTGAAACATAACAAGAAGAAATTACCCAAAGGCGTGGTGGCTCAATACAAGGATCTGGAAGGGCGCGTGTGGCGCAAGCTGAATCTCCTTGAATTGGTTCATGACGAAAAGTTTCAGCATATCGAACGTCAATAACAGCTATGTCAGTTACAAGTACGAAATAACATCTTTTAAACCGCTATCCGTCATGTCCATATCCACGATCCTCGCAAAAGACAAAGCCAAGATTCTGGCAGAAGCACTACCTTACATTCAACGATTCCACGGTAAAACCATCGTCATCAAATATGGTGGCAATGCCATGGTGGAAGAAAATCTGAAACACGGGTTTGCGCGCGATGTCGTCTTGCTGAAACTGGTTGGTATGAATCCAGTGGTTGTTCATGGTGGTGGCCCGCAGATCGATGATATGTTGAAGCGCGTTGGCAAACAGGGCGAATTCATACAAGGCATGCGTGTCACCGATGCTGAAACCATGAACGTGGTGGAAATGGTACTGGGAGGTTCGGTCAACAAGGATATCGTCAATCTGATCAACCGTCATGGCGGTAAGGCCGTAGGTTTGACCGGCAAGGATGGTGCTTTTATTCGCGCCAGGAAAATGCTGATGCCGGATCGCGAATCTGCCGGAAAATGGATCAACATCGGCCAGGTTGGTGAAATCGAATCGATCGATCCGGCACTGATTGCATTGCTCGATACGCAAGATTTCATTCCGGTCATTGCACCTATCGGAGTCGGTAGCGATGGTGAGTCGTACAATATCAACGCCGATTTGGTAGCTGGCAAGCTGGCGGAAATTTTGCAAGCAGAAAAACTGATCCTGCTCTCCAATATCCCTGGAGTCATGGACAAGGAAGGCAAACTGCTAACCGGCCTCACCGCACAGCGGGTCGACGAGTTGTTCGCCGATGGCACCATATCCGGCGGTATGTTACCCAAGATTGGTTCGGCGTTGGATGCCGTCAAAAAGAGCGTCAAATCGTGCCACATCATCGACGGTCGCGTCGAACATGCTTTACTGTTGGAGATTCTGACTGATCAGGGTATTGGCACGCTGATCAAGGAAAGCTAGCCGACTTACTGGCGTTTGTGCAGGGTGGTCAGCAAGCCACGCAGAATCTGCACTTCTTCTTTTTCCAGTCTTGCCCGTGAAAACATCCGGCGCACACGCGACATCAGGAATTTTGGTTTGTCTGGGTCCAGAAAACCGCTATGGATCATCATTCCTTCGAGATGGGCATACAGCGATTCTAGTTCGTTAAAATTGGCAGGTGAACCTGAAATTGGGGTATGGGCAGTAGTAGTCTGTTCGGTTAGTGCCATGCGGAGCTCGTACGCCATCACCTGCACCGCACTGGCCAGGTTCAGCGACGGATAGTGTGGATTGGCCGGGATATGAATAATGATCTGGCATTTGTGCACTTCCGATGTGTTGAGACCGGAACTCTCGCGCCCAAACAGTACGGCAACAGGCTGTTGATGCGCATAGCGCAATAATTCCCGCGCCCCCTGACGGGCATCGAACACCTCATGCGACAGCTCCCGTGGTCGTGCCGTCACCGCCGCAGCCAGTACTGTCTGATCAAGCGCCTGATGCAATTCGGCACAAACCTGTGTCTGCTGCAATATATCCGCAGCATGTGCTGCGCGCGCTTCCGCTTCGGTATCGGGAAACGATTTAGGGTCGATCAGATACAGCGAACGCAATCCCATTGTTTTCATCGCCCGGGCCGCAGCACCGATATTGCCGGGATGGCTGGTGTGACTGAGTACGATGCGAACGTTATCGAGTGGACAGAGCAAGGTCATATAAAGATTGCGTATGTGTATGATTAGTGGTGAAAACGATGTGCGAAAAATGATCTGATTCTATCAGAACACACTGGTGGGTGTGCTGGGAGGTTTTGAGAATGAACGCAACCGGATCAAGCGTGCCGCGATGGCGGTCTGGATCAGGATCGTCAACGAACAGGGTCGTTTTTGACAGTGGTACTTTTAATGTGGTACTCGAGTTGGCAAGAACGTGAAATGGGTTATTGCAGTATGTGAGCTAGTCAGGATGCGATTGGAGGAATGATGAGTGGCTCACTTCAATTATGCATAACACGCTGAATGGGATGAGTACTTTTGGTTTCCTTGGAAGATTGCAGGCGATATCCATAACCATAAACCGTTGTGATGTCCCATTCGCTTTTAGGGGATAGGTGCAGTTTGCTACGCAGGCGACTGATATGTGTGTCGACGGTTCGGGTGTCAATTTCAGCGGCGAGTCCCCAGATCTTTTCCAATAGATGCACACGGGACAGCAGTTTGTTGGGGTTCTGGAACAGGTATCGGGCGAGTGCAAATTCTTTCTGCGTCAGCCCGACATTTTTGCCTGCAATAGTGATTTCTTGATCGTTCGGGTTGATTTCATACAAACCAAACTGCAAATTAGTCGTTTCTTGTTTTTCACGAGCACGGCGTGCCAGCGAATCGATTCTGGCCAGTAATTCGAAATAGCGCTGCGATTTGACAAAATAATCATCGGCGCCGAGGTGCAAGGCATTGACAACGTCGGACTCAGTATTGCGTGAAGTGACGCAGATGATGGGAATGCGCCAGTCTACGTTTTTTCGTACCCACTTGATCGCTTCTTCTGCAGTGCCATCAGGCAACATCCAGTCAATGATCAATAGATCGTATTTTTCCTGTTTAAGTGCGGCAAGAAAGGTAGCGATTGTTCCAAAAAAGTCATACTGATACTGTGTTGATGAAAAGAGCAATTCGTAAATCGAAATCTGAGTTGCTTCGTCTTCGAGGATTCCTAGGCGCATGGTATGTTACTTAGCTGAGTATTGGTCGCGATTTTTCAGCGGCATTTTTTCGTTCTGGCTTTAGCGAAATCGATGCAGAAGCTGGTGAAATTCTGGAAAACCGCGTCATTACTCATTCTGCAAAATTACATTTTTTACCAGAGGAGCAAATGTGGGAACATTTATATGAAGTGCCCGGCTTTTAGGCAGTTAATTTGTCCAAGACAGGGAGGCGTCAGTCATTCATCCCGACCAGCAATTCCCTCAGTCTGATTTTCTGCCGATTGATCTCAGCGTTCACATTTTCTTCCGAACCGTAAAGATCAAGGATTGGGATCTTTATTCTGTAGCTTTCAGACGTTCTCTCCAGCGCAGCTATTCGGTCATTAATCCGTCTTATCTCCAGTTCAGCGGATCGCCTACATGTTACAGAGCAATATACTCGATTTCTACCCTTGGTTGTCGTTTCTTCAAAGGCACCTTGTGCATTTAATACAATTTTTCATTCTTGACTCCCTGTGAGCTCATTTCTCCAATACCCCCTATCTTCTAATTCGTTTTTTTGCGCACCCCGCTATCTAGATAGTGTAGTCACAAGATATTTACCCAGAGAGCGATACATCTGATTTGTACAGCGGCGAGGAAAGAAGCGGTGTTTTTGGCGTATCTTGTGGCGATGCCTCGCCATCTCTTAAGGTGCAGAAAAGCATTCTCGACAAGATGCCGCAATTTATACAGTTCTTTATCGTAAAACCTTTGT
>JAAEXZ010000169.1 GCA_017879645.1 Nitrosomonas sp. | reverse complement strand
GTATTGTACCAGAACATCCGGTACAGTCTCACGCTATGCTATCGGCCGCTCTCCCGGTGAGGATGAGCGGATTTTTGTTTCTATAAATGAGGTGAAAATGGATTTACGCAATATCGATAGTTTTGAAAACGGAGCGATTGATCTAGTGGCAAAGATTGCGCCTTGGTGCGCTCCTGTTCCCACGGCATACCTGGTTGGTCGGGCAACGGTCAACCATCTCGAATGGCCTGTTCCCATTGGTTTTCTTGCAGCAGCAGTGATTGAGTCATTAGGCTTAGTCACTTGCGCAACAGCCTTGGATCTCTACCAATTTAATCAGAACCGTCGCAAGAATGATCCCCCCGCTCCTTTTTTGTTGGCGGTGTTTTTAATTGTTATCTACTTTTTAGTCGCTGTTCTTCTCACTGTTGTTTTAGATACCCAACCTTCCTGGTCGGTGATCGCGCCGGCAATTTTCCCTTTCCTCAGCCTGGCAGGCGTCACGGTCATAGCGCTGCGCAAGGATTATCAGAAGCGGGTTCAGCAAATTGCCAATGAAAAAGCTGAACGTAAAGCAGAACGTCAGATGAACCATGGATTTCAGCGTCAAGATTTGAGGGGTTTGTTTGAACCCTCTATGTCCAGCGATATGTCAAATAATGGACGGATTGACATGAATTTGAACAGATTACAGGCAGGCAGAAAAGCAAAACTAGACAATCGACTTGCCAGGTTATTGGACGCATTTCGTGTCAATCCAACCCTTGGGATTAGCGATGCTGCCCGAACTTTGGATGTTTCTCGACAGACCATTTATAGCTACATGGATCAGCTGGAGCACTCTGGAAAAATCCGTCGCAACGGTCATGGAGTCGAGGTGCTCGAATGAATGAGATAAAACCTTCCAATCGACTTGCCGCCATTTATGTAAGAACCTCGTCTGAACACCAGGGCGAAAAAGCCAGCCCGGATGAGCAAGAATCTGAATGTCGGGCTCTGGCTCAACAAAACAATCTGACGGTTTATAAGATTTATCGCGACATTGAAAAGTATCGGGTCAAAGGCCGGTTGGTTGATCCTTCGGGGACACGAGTGGATAGGCCAAAATTACTGGAATTACAGAAAGACGCAGCTGCAGGGCACTTTGGTTACCTTATTGCGTGGAGAGAGGATCGTTTATATCGCAGTATGCGTGCCATGCTGACTGTTTTAGATACTATTCAGGATAATCATATTCAAGTTCTTCTCGCCCGAGAATCATTTGATCCCATGATGGCACCCTTGAAAGCCTGGGTGGCCAGTATGGAATTAAAAGGTATGCGCGAACGCATGAGTATGGGGGTCAAGGCTCGTTTGCGTAATGGCAAAGCAAACACTGGGCAGGATCGCTACGGCTATCGTCGGAATGGTGAAATTATTGAAATCGTTGAGGAAGAAGCCACGTGGGTGCGAAAAGTTTTTGAATGGTATAACCAGGGCGTCAAACTGATGGAGATCCGAAGGAGATTAATTGAAGCATGTGCTCCTCAAAAAGGCTCAACTCGTCTTCGAAAAATTGAATGGGCAGTCACTTCCATTCAATCCATTTTACAAGCTGCCGAATCATATTATCGCGGGGTTAAGAAACAGAGTCGAGATGGAGAAGTATTCGAGATTCCTGCACCACCAATTATTGATTCCAAAACATATGAACGGTATCGCATTGTTCGAGAACGAAACGTTAAGCATCCCATGTTCAACTATCGCCATGATTACCTGATTAGTGGATTGCTGAAATGCGCCTGTGGGCGTAAATGGGCCGGCAGAACCCAATCTTCTACCACTCGAAAGAATCGTAAGGGTGAGGTTGTGCCACGAAAGACTATGTCCAGCACTTATTGCTGCACCCAACACCACAAGGAATTGATTCATGAGGACTGTCCCCGCAGCATTGGTCACCTAAAAGCAGATGACCATGTTTGGGACAAAGTAAAAGGTGCGATTGATGCCCCCGAGATTCTCATCGCAAGGGCAAGAGATTATGTGGATGATCTACGTAAGAAGGCAAAATCCGCAAATGAAGACAACGATCGGATACAACGAGAGTTGGATAATCTGGTTTTAGAACGGAAGTGGGTGATTACCCAGGCGCGAAAAGGAAGTATTTCAGAGCAAGACATGGATGAGCAGTTAGCAGATCTTGCAGCCCAAGAAATTACGTTGAAGCAGGAAATGGAGATGGTAACCGATCAATCTTTACTGTCTGCCCTCAATCAGTGGGAAGAACATGCGCGGGAATATTTTGCTGATCTTAAGGTCGGTTTATTGGAATTAAATACCGTTCCTCAAACAGATGAGGAACGGCTTGAACAATTTGAGTTGAAACGAAAGATTGTAAATACTTTGGTTGAGAAGGTCTACATCCACAAGGATCGGTCTTTAGAGGTCACGATTCGTCTAAATCTCCTCCAGATGATTCGGCAACGACCTAGTGCGGACCAAGTCCCACCGGCCGGAACTTATACCCGTACACGATCATGCCCTTCTTTTCCACGTCCTCGCGGATCTTGCGAGTGACCATCTCCACGGGCATACCAATCTCCACCGGCGCGTCACCCAGGTCGGTGAGCTGCGCGGTGACCATGGGGCCCTCGTCCAAGGCGACCACCGCCACCGTGTAGGGGGCGTTGTGTTCGTACCCGCTGGGAGCATCGCGCATCACGGTGTAGGAGTACACCTTGCCCTTGCCACTGAAGGCGAACTCGGTCCGGGCCTCATTGCCGCATTCCGGGCAAACGTCGCGCGGGGGGAAGATCTTGGCCTGGCAGTGCGGGCAAACCTCACCTACCAGGGCATAACGTTGTTTCTTTAATCGCCAATGACGAGGTATTTCCATGTGTTACTCCATTCCTTGCATACTTTAGTCTTGCGATGATAAGTGTAT
>JAAEXZ010000057.1 GCA_017879645.1 Nitrosomonas sp. | reverse complement strand
GCTGGCAGGATGTAGAACAACTGATCGCCGCAAGCAACATCAATGCACCTCAAGAGTGGATCAATCCCTATGCCTTCAACCCTCCAGTCTCACCGCATATCGCCGCGCAACAAGCCGGAGTCGAAATCGATCTAACCGTGATACGACAGGCCTATCAGCAGCTCTGCAACCTGGCGGATGTGATCATTGTCGAAGGTGCGGGTGGTTTTCTGGTGCCGATCGGGCCGCAGCAGACTGGTGCAGATCTGGCATGTGCGCTTGATCTACCCGTTATTCTGGTGGTAGGTATGCGTCTGGGGTGCCTGAATCACGCGCTTCTGACTGCACAGGCCATACATTCGGCCGGCTTGCCGTTGGCTGGCTGGGTAGCAAATTGCATGGATCCGGAAATGTTGGTGTTGCGGGAAAACAGGGTGACACTGGAGCAGCGGCTGGATTGTCCATTATTGGGGATAGTGCCATTTGGCGGGAAAATCGACGGGTAGATAGCTATCCATTCCCTGGACAGCATCGTTTCCAGAATCTGAGTCAGGTACATAGTGATTGCGCACTGAACGATTTATCGATTGTCCCATATCAATAGAATGATTCGAAAACAGTCACAATATTGGTCGCAACATGTCACTGAAACCAGCAACGCCCTCGATCTCGAACCGGGTGTATTCACCTGGAGTGATCCACAGAAGATAGCGCTGTCGCTGAAGCACTCGGCCGATCATAGTCAGCGTCGTAAGGTGGAGCCGTTTGCTGCGGCAATGGCAATGCTGAATTTTTATATCAATCGTGCGGGGAAGCATCTGCCTGTGCAACAACGCGAGGTGCTGGAACAGGTCAAAGATGAGTTACGGGTATTGTATGGAAAACCTCGGCATGGCGATTAGCTGCCGGGCCTGGTGCTGATTCGTAGCTTTTTTTGATTTGGCCTGTCACAATCTGTTCCTTTATTTTTAACCTCTTTATTCCAAGAATTTTTGTTCATGAGCTATCTTGCGTTAACCGATCATCAATTCAATCCTAACGGTTACTGGGAATGCCCCCTGGAAACCGTGAGCATACCCTTGGCGCGTGATCTGGCGCTGTTTGATCAGAATGGCTACGATCTGACCGATCTCGAGCGGCGTTACGCTGAAGCCAATCAGATACAGGCACTCTCACATCGGGAACACCGGCATGCCGTAAAGGCACCGTGGTTTACACAAGACGAACGGGTTGAAGGTGCGGTATTGAATCATAGCCTGCTGTTTGAACGCAAAGGATATGCCGGAACAGCGTTACAGCAACTGGAGCGCTGGGCGAAAGCAAATCCGCTGATCTACAAGATCATCCGTATCCGTCCGAAATGGGGGCTCGATTTGAGTATCGACTATGCCGACCGCGACGGTAACGTATTCGAAGTGCTGCATTGGGAATACGACGGTTTCGATTATGCCGAGGTTGAAGATCGCAAGCAGGAACTGGAACCGAGATTCGCCGCCATCGACTGGGACGATGCCGCCACCCGCATTCTGAAACAGAAAGACCACTGGCATCACCTCGATTTTTTCGCGCAAAGCGACTGGAAATGCAATTACTTTGGTATTGTCAAGGAACGCTTCAAAATGGTGATCTGGGAGTAGGGTTTCGCCGAATCTGGGGCTGCGCCCTGAGCCGGTTTTGTGCGCAACAGCAAATTTGCTGACAGACTGAACCAATCGGGGACAACGGACTCTTACACGCTTTCCTTTTTTACGAAGCTTATCCAAGAGATCATGTCATACAAAGAAACGCTCAGCTTTTTTGCCATTGCGATTACTTTGGCTGCTTTCATTCCCTATATCCGAGAAATCTTCCGGGGTTCCATCAGACCACATTTCTTTTCATGGGTGATCTGGGCGGTAACCACGCTGCTTATTTTCCTGGCACAACTGGAAGATAACGGGGGAGCGGGGACATGGCCGATCGGCGTGTCGGCGGGCATTACTTTTTTCATCGCTTATCTGGCCTTCCAGAAACGTGCAGATATCACTATCACGCGAATGGATTGGCTGTTTTTTGTTTCAGCGTTACTGTCTTTACCGTTGTGGTACTGGACTTCCGATCCGTTGTGGGCGGTGGTGCTGTTGACTGCCATCGATGTGGCTGGTTTTGGTCCTACCATCAGAAAGGCCTACCAGTCCCCCTATTCCGAATCGATCCAGTTTTTTGCGCTGTTTACACTGCGCAATGTGTTGGTGATGCTGGCGCTGGAGAATGTTTCGGTAACCACTGCATTGTTTCCGGTGGCTATGGCGGTGATTTGTATCTTCATGATGACCATGCTGGCATATCGCAGGAAAGCCGTGCCGGTGTAAGTGCCAGGCAGCGAGCCGATCGGATGGAACAGACTACTTTGGCTATTGCACAGAATTCGGATTCTGGCTATAAGTTTTAAACTGACCCAATAACTGGAGAATGATATGGCCTATAAGGAATATAAGGTGTTGTATGTGACGGAAGGTGGACTGGGAACGGTTCTTCTGGGGGCATCGGGTATACCGGTCAAGCGGCTGGAGACAACCCTGAACAAGGAGGCGGCAGATGGCTGGACGCTGGTGTTCCAGTTCGTCGAGCAGAAGCGGTTCATGCTGTTCTGGAAGCGGGAAGCCGTCATCATCACACTGGCCCGCTGAATCCGGGTACACGGTTCGTCACATGATGAAAACGCAAGAGATGGTGCAGCAGGATGAGGAACGTATCCGCAAACTGGTGCGTGCGTTGCCGGATGAACAACGTTTACTTTTTTTTACCCAAACGGAAAAGGAACTGAAGGATCCGGATACGTACGCCACACTGAATTATTTGTTCATTGCCGGACTGCATCATTTTTACCTGGGCAAGTGGCTACGCGGAAGTCTCAATCTGGGTGTGTTCTTGTGCGGTGTCATATTGCTGATGCTGGGAATAACGCTGTTTGGAGCGGTATTGCTGATTGCCATTACACTGGTGGAATTGAAGGCCTTGTTTCAATCACAGGTCATCGTGCAGGAATACAACAATGCGGTGATGGAAGCGATTTATCGCCGGGTTTCGCAGGATGGAAATTCTATCAATAACCTGTAAGTAGAACCGGGAAACACTCATTTCCCGGTCGAATGGCTGGATGAATGGTTCGAGCGCGATTCTTCCTAGTACTGTGTTAAGACAGAACCCGACGCATGGCCTGCGCCAATTCCTCTGCGGCGAACTTGGCTACATAGGCGTCGGCGCCAACCGATCTCACATGATTTTCGTTGGCTTCACCGGTAAGTGAGGAATGAATGACAACCGGAATCGACTTGAAGCGCTGATCGCTCTTGATATTGCGGGTCAGTGTAAAACCATCCATTTCGGGCATTTCCAGATCGGTCAGCACCAGAGCCACCTTGTCGTGGATCGTCTTGCCTTCAGCGACAGCAGCATCGGAAATCGACTGGATCTTGGTCCAGGCTTCCATTCCGGTCTTGGTCATGATGAAGGGTATATTCAGCGCACTCAGACCACTTTCGATCATGGTGCGCGCCAGCGGGGAATCATCGGCAGCCAAGACGACAGTGCCTGCGGGAAGGTTGATCTTGGGACTATTCTGATCAGGGGTCGTTTCTTCTGACGAACCCGGTAATACATCACGCAGAATCTGCTCGACATCGAGTACCTGTGCCAGTCGGGAATTTTCCGTGTCACCATCGAGACGGGCGATACTGGTGATTAGGTTGCCGCCGCTGTTGTCGGCTGCGATGACCTGACTCCAGTCCAGTCGTGCTATTTCATTCACTTCCTCAATGGCAAAGGCTTGTGTCGAACGTGCATATTCGGTAACCAGCAGAATCGGCGTTCCTTTTCTGGTGGTACAACCGACGATTCTGGGAAGATCGATAACCGTGATCACCTGGCCACGGATATTGGCCACGCCCAGTATGTTGGGTGGGGCATTGGCGATTGCGGTGATAGTGGGCATGACCAGTATTTCACGAATCTTGAACACGTTGATGCCAAATAGCTCCCGGTGGCCATTGCCCGGTGCTTCACCCAATCGGAACAACAACAATTCGAATTTGTTGTTGGATGTCAAGTTGGTGCGTTCGTCAATTTCGTGAAATGCGGTCGAATTCATGGAATATCCTTGGTTCGCGTTAATGGTGATGATTCGGTCAGCTTTAACAAACGGAAAAAATCAGCCGAGCTTTAATCCCGTCACGAAAATGTAACGCCTGTTCCTTGCCTGCCCGGTTTATCCGGGCTTGCCCTTGTAGAGTCCTGTCAATCAGCGTTTTCCTGAGCTAGTTGATCGTTTCGTTAGTTTCTTGCACCCACAACATGGCCTGCGTCTCAAAATCCAGCAGATCGTGCAGACTGAGAAAATCCAGTTCATCCAGGATTGCGTAAATGGAATGGATTTCACCTTTCTCTTTGGCTTCGATTAATTTGAGCGCCTGCCCCAGTCGTCCCTGGCGGGCCAGCAGTGCCTGGCTCATGTCTTCGGAAATACCCAGTCTGTCGACGATTTGCTGCATTTCGATGCCGAGTAATTCATCAAGCTGGGATAGAATGCCAACCATATAGGCCCGTTCCTGATAATTTTTTTCGTAGGGGCGCTCGATGGTGGCGATGAGTTCCATCAGCTTCCCTCTCGCCACGGCATTCTGGGCGATGGAGTCGGATGTACTATCTTCAGTATGGCTGGAGGTATACAACAGCAGTTGTATCCATTTATGCAATTGCTTGCTTCCCATCAGTTGTATCGCATGCCGGATGGAGTTGATTTTTTGCGGCAAGCCATCGACGCTCGTATTCACCATGCGCAGCAGGTTGTAACTCAAACCAGGCTGGCGTTTGAATTCCATTTCGATAGCCTGAAGATTGCTGTCATCCTGACCATTTTTAATCAACAGCGACGACAGTTTCATCAGATGCATTTTTCCAGGATCGGCGCGTTTAACCGACATGACTTCGGGTTTTGCGAAGTAATATCCCTGGAACATTTCGAATCCCAGTTTCCTGCAACGCGATTCCTGATCCTCATTTTCGACCTTGAGTGCCAGCAGCAATACCGGCCAGCGTTTGAGTTCGGTCACCAGTGCGGTCAGTTCGTTCTCGTCCAGTGTCAGTACATCTACCTTTACGACACTGACGAGTGGCAGCAGACGCTTGACTTTGTCATTGATCGAGACGATATTGTCGAGCGCGAACTGATAGCCTTTTTGTTTGAGTTTGGCGCAGCGTTCCAGAAATGCCGGCGTAATGGAAGCGGATTCCTTGACTTCCAGCACGATGTGTTTATTGGGTAGCAGGCTGATGATGTCGCTCATGATGAGATCGGGGTCGGCATTGATAAAACCGCGCTGTTGCCCCAATACATTATGAATCCCGAATTTGCCATAAGCATTGACGATGACATTGGCCGAAGCCGACAAATCGTTGGTAATCCGTGCTGATTCTTCGGCTTCCTCCTGCCTGAAAAGCAACTCGAACGCTACCAAATTATGATTACGATCTAAAATTGGCTGTCTGCCAAGAAAGACACTCATGGACTCCTCCGTTTGTATCGATTGCTGTGTTTGAAAATTTCACGTTTAACTTCACCGCAAGTGAAGCGATTTGGCTTGCGGCACCGGATATTCAGTGCGGCCAGCATAGCGTACTGCCAGTGCTATCCTGTTATTAATAAAGCAGTCTTTTATGGCCCAATATCGAATTTGTGAACGTGAAATGGCTTGGGAGCAGGGTATCCGGAAAATCGAATCACCCGATGGGGCAGGGTGAGCGATGAAGGACGTTCTACTTTATGTGCGTGAATTCTTTGCTGTCATCGACCGGCGATTTTTTGCAGCTTGCTGCCTATGGATGGTTGTTTTGATAACGCTCAATTACCGGTTACAACTGGAAAGTGTCTGGATTGCGCAGCTTGATTCACGGTTTCAGCAAGGTATGGCGTTGAGTCTGATGTATGGCAGTGCTTTTGTGGTGCCGTACTTGCTCATGATCCGCTTCAAGTGGCATCCGGTTTTCGTTTCCCGGGATTTTGTGCTGTTGCTGCTGGTTGCGCCGGTATTGTTTGCGCTCAAAGTCATGATTCCCAATCCGCTGGAGAATCTGATTGCAGGGGACTGGGGGATTTACCTGACGATGGTGACAGTCCTGCCATTCAAATTTCTGGTGGTGACATTTGTGCTGCTGATGTTGTCGCGCTGGTTTTGCTGGGGAAGAAATGACTTCGGTGTGACCCTGAAAGGTGTGGTGTGGCGACCTTATTGGCAGATGCTGGCATGTATGCTGCCGCTGATTGTTTTCGCCAGTACACAGGCGGATTTTCTGAATGCCTATCCGCGCCTGAAACAAATGGCATTTATGTCATTTGTTACGGATAACCCGTGGGGGTATCGATTACTGTATGAACTGGGTTACGGTATCGATTTTCTGACGATAGAACTATTTTTCCGCGGTTTTCTGGTATTTGCATTCATTCGCCATGCGGGAGTCGCAGCGATTCTACCCATGGCTACATTCTATTGCAGCATTCACTTTGGCAAACCGGTGCTCGAATGTATTTCCTCTTTTGCCGGTGGGTTGATTCTCGGTGTGCTGGCTTACCGGACACGTTCCATCATGGGTGGTTTGCTGGTACATCTGGGTATCGCCTGGATGATGGAAGTCGGCGGATACCTCGGTAATCTCTGGTTCAGGTGAGACAGGAGACTGGGGCAGGCAGGGCAAAGTGGTTTTTGCCGTATCGGAAGAAATCAAACTCACAGAACCGTCTCAATGTGGTTGCGTGAGTTTGATCGGACCCGGTTTATCCGAGTTGGATACGTACTATTTATGTGAAATTCTGACTGTACCGGCGCTATCCAGATAATCGCCGAGGCGTTTGGCGACATAACTTTCAACAGTGTTGTCGGTGGTGCTGCGTTTGGTTTCCACGCCTACGCCGCAATCGTACAGTTGGCTGTCCAGAATCGAGATGCGGGTGTTGTGGTTTTCATTGATGGTTTTGGCTTTGAAATTGTTGTAGGTATTGCTTGCACCTTTCGATGTATCGACTACAACAGTGCCATCGGGAAGCGTGACCACGATGCGACCATTGGCGATCAGGGCTGCGGTGGTATTGGCTTCGGTCAGCAGTGTGGCGTAGGTGGGTTGATCCTTGACAGCGTTCAGCTTGGTTTTGAAGGTGTTGACCTTGGCAGCGGTCAGAATGGCGTTCATGGTGTCATAAGGAGGAGCAACGAGCTTGGTCTGCACCTGAGGTGCGCAGGCCGCCATGACGTTAAAGCTGGTGAAGCATAAGGCTACGATGACGAGAAGCAATGACGTTTTTTTCATTTTGTAATCTCCAGTGAAGTTTGAATGATCCCAGGTGCATGCTGATCTCGGCATATTCCTGATCCTCAGCGCCGGGGTAATTCGCATGAAACGCATCGTTGCGGATTTGTTTCATGCCCGGTCATGCTAGCAACCCAAAATGACAGGCTCGTGTCAGCATCGTGACACTGCCATGAAGGTTTCGGGAGAGACCGGAATGTCACTGGAGAACCTGCACAAGTGGTACTATGAATGCTTTTTAAAGCAAGAGTATCAGTCATGTCAGAAGTTGTATTGTCCGCGCCCGATGCAAGTAATAGTGCCGGTTTGAATGCGCAGGAAATCGAAGCGTTGAATGAACGCTATCGTCCGCTGGATTTTGAAGCCCGTTTGCACAAGCTGTACACCGATTTTGCGCCTGAGAAAGTCATGGTGACATCGTCATTTGCCGCTACCTCGGCCTATTTCCTTCACATCATTTCGCGTATCCGACCCGAACAGGTTATTCTTTTTATCGATACCGGCTTTCATTTTCCGGAAACCCTGCTTTACCGCGATTATCTGATCGGCCTCTATCATTTGCGGGTGCAGGA
Organism: Nitrosomonas sp.; assembly: GCA_017879645.1. Classification (GTDB taxonomy): domain Bacteria; phylum Pseudomonadota; class Gammaproteobacteria; order Burkholderiales; family Nitrosomonadaceae; genus Nitrosomonas. Next base: position 6,596 of record JAAEXZ010000057.1, on the reverse strand, counting down.
TCTGAAAGCGGACGAGTATCAGCATCAGTACAGCGAAAAAGAGAAGCTGTACGAAAGTGATCCGGATTTCTGCTGCACGATCAACAAGATCAATCCGCTGGAGGCCATCAAGCCGAATTACGACATCTGGGTATCCAGTCTGATGAACTGGCAGACCGATCACCGTGCCGGACTGGAGATTTTTGAGGAGCGTCGCGGTATCATCAAGTTCAATCCGATGATCGATGTGTCGCGCGAGCAACGCGATGCGTATATCCTCGAACACAAACTGCCGTTTCATCCCCTGGTCAATGAAGGTTATTCGTCCATAGGCTGTACGCATTGTACGGTCAAAGGTGAAGGGCGGAGTGGCCGCTGGCTGGGTAAACCCAAGACCGAATGCGGCCTGCATCTTTAGGGAAAGCCTGAATGGTTTTCCAGGATTCAACCCAGTACTTACGTTGAAGGATGGCTTGTTTTCAGTCGTTCCATGGTTTGGATCAAAGTGGCTTGTATGCCAGGTTCCCAGACCGAGTGACCGGCGTCGTCGATAATGATGTATTCGGCCTGTGGCCAGGCGTGGTGCAGGTCGTCCGCACTGATAATCGGACAAACGGCGTCATAGCGGCCTTGCACGATGGTAGCGGGAATGGCATGCAATTTGTGAACATTATCCAGCAGTGCGTTATCCGGTAAAAAAATGTTGTGCATGAAGTAGTGTGCTTCCATGCGCGCCAATCCCAGTGCCACGGTATCGCTGGCAAAATAATTGACCGTCGCCGGATTGGGTAAGAGAGTCGAGCACGATCCTTCATAGGTGCTCCATGCCCGTGCTGCGGGCATGTGTATGGCCGGATCGGGATGCATCAGGCGTTGATGATAGGCGCCCAGAATATCTTCCCGTTCGGCTGGCGACAGTGGCGCAACCAGCTCCCGCCAGGGTTCGGGAAACAGGTTGCGTAATCCATACAGGAACCAGTCGATTTCTGTCTTGCGGCACAGGAAAATACCCCGCAGGATCAGGTACTGGCAGCGCTCCGGGTGAGCTTCGGCGTAAGCCAGTGCCAGCGTGCTACCCCATGAGCCGCCAAATACCAGCCATTGTTCGATACCCAGATGCTGCCGCAGCCGTTCCAGATCGGCAATCAGATGCGGGGTGGTGTTGTCACGGGTTTCACCCAGTGGCGTGGATCGTCCTGCGCCTCTTTGATCGTAGATGACAATGCGATAAGATGACGGATCGAAAAAGCGTCGGTGCGACGGGGTCGAGCCCGCACCTGGACCGCCGTGTAAGAATACTATCGGGATGCCTTCGGGATTGCCGGATTCCTCCCAGTACATGGTGTGGATGGAATCAAGTGTCAACATGCCTTGACGATGCGGTTGAATTTCAGAGTATAGTGTGGTCCTGGTTGGTGTGTTCATGGTTATGCTGCACTCACTGTGAATGGAATGCATCGAAAATAGCAGAAAAAGGTGGCAATTAGCACAGAGTTTCAAAATTTAGGCAGATTATAGTTCTGATATATTGCTGGACAGGTCATAGACTGTGTCAACCCCCTATAAGGAACGAATAAGTGCCGAATACTATACTGAAAGGACAAGAAGTTTCCATGTTACGCGAAGAAATGGAGATATTGATGAATGAACGTCAGTGTCTACTGGATGCCACGGGTGCTGCAGCCGTTTTTGTAGCCAGCCTGGATGGCAAGTCATTACCGGATTCGGCTCGCCAGGCCGCTAGAATCCTGTCAAACAGTCTCAACAATCTGCCGGAAGAAACCTTGCGCGATGCGCTGGAAAAGGTGAAAGCTGAGTTTGCAGTCCGTGCATGAAAAAAATTCAGATTTAGTTGTACCCAAAGTTGGACTGGTTCTCACCGGTGGCGGTGCGCGCGCGGCCTATCAGGTCGGTGTGTTGCGGGCCATCGCGGAGTTGTTGCCGGACAAGACCCGTAATCCCTTTCCGGTCATCTGCGGTACCTCGGCAGGTGCCATCAATGCCGCCAGTATTGCGGTCTCGGCCAATGATTTTGCCGAGGGGGTCAAACAGCTTGAGTCGGTCTGGTCCAATTTTCATGTCGACCAGATTTATCGCTCGGATCTGCTGGGTGTGACGCACAATACACTACGCTGTTTGCTGTCGCTGGTATCCAGTGAATATGGCAAGCATAACGCGATTTCACTGCTGGATAACGCGCCGCTCGAAGCCCTGTTGCGTAATCGCTTTCCGTTCCGTTCGATTCAATATGGGATTCGTACCGGTGCATTGCATGCGATCGGTTTGACGGCCTGGGGTTATACTTCAGGTCAATCCGTTACCTTTTATCAGGCCGCGCGTGAAGTCATGCCATGGAAGCGAGCCCAGCGACTGGGCATACCGGTGGAAATCGGTCTGGAGCATCTGATGGCTTCATCCTCCATTCCATTCATTTTTCCTGCTGTGCGTTTGAATCGCGAGTATTTCGGTGACGGCTCCATGCGCCAGCTGGCACCCATCAGTCCCGCGCTGCACCTCGGCGCCGACAAGGTATTGATCATTGGTGTGCGCAAACCGGTTACGGACGAACCCAAACGTGTCAGTTCCTCGAGTTATCCGCCATTTGCACAGATCGCCGGACATGCGCTGAACAGTATTTTTGTGGATGGCCTGGATGTCGATCTGGAACGTTTGCTGCGCATCAACGAGACACTCAAGCTGATTCCGCGTGAAGCCTTCAAGGAAAAGAACATTTCGCTGCGTCCTGTCGATGCCATGATGATTGCACCCAGTGAAGGCATTAACGAAATTGCACAAAAATATACCCACACCCTGCCGTGGATCATGCGCTATCTGTATCGAGCCATCGGTGCCATGGGGCCCAATGGGTCGACTCTGTTGAGCTATGTGCTGTTCGAAGCACCGTTCTGCAGGGATCTGATCCAACTGGGTTATGAAGATACGTTGCGGCAAAAGGATGAACTTTTACAGTTCATCGGCGTTCAACCATAGTAAGAAAGTTTTTTCACATTTATTTCATCGAGTTCAACTTCTGTTAGGAAAAATCACATGGATTTTGATAATCCGCAATTCTGGATTGCCGTGGTACAAATTATTGCGATCGATATCGTGCTGGGAGGGGACAATGCTGTTGTCATCGCCTTGGCTTGCCGGCGTCTGCCCGAGCAGCAGCGCAAGCTCGGAATCATGTGGGGTGTTGCCGGTGCCATAGCGTTACGGGTGGTATTGATTTTCTTTGCACTCAATCTGCTGGCCGTACCCTATCTGAAAGTGGTTGGAGCGGCCCTGCTGATCTGGATTGGCGTCAAATTGCTGCAACCCGAATCCGAAGGGGAACATGAAATCGATGCCAGCACGACCCTGTTGGGGGCCATCAAGACTATCATCGTAGCCGATGCTGTGATGAGTCTCGACAATGTCATTGCCATTGCTGGTGCAGCCAAGGACGATCTTGGCCTGGTCGTTTTTGGGTTGGTGATCAGCGTCCCCATCATCGTCTGGGGCAGCCAGCTGGTCATGCGCATGATGGACCGTTACCCGGTGACGATCATGATCGGTGCCGGATTGCTGGGATGGATTGCGGGCGACATGACGGTTACCGATGTGGTTACCAAGGACTGGGTCGAGGCACAAGCTCAGTATTTGCACTGGGTAGCGCCAGCTGCTTTTGCGTTGCTCGTCATTGTCACCGGAAAGATGCTGGCTGCGCGGAAGCAACCGGAAATCCGGCCCGTGGTCGATCTGGTTGACGACGAATCGTCTAAGAAATAATCCATTCATTACAACACGTAGGGAACTGACATGTTAAAAATCCTGTTGCCTTTCGATGGTTCCGAGTACGCCTTCAAGGCCGTGAGCGATTTCCTGCCCTTGCTGGATTGGTACCGCGAAAAACCCGAATTACATTTACTGAATGTGCAATATCCGCTGCATGGCAACGTGGCCTTGTTCATCAACCAGGCCGATATCAAGCAGTATCATCAGGAGGAAGGCTTGAAATGCCTGCAAAAAGCCCGTGATTTTCTCGATCAGAATGGAACGGCATACCAGTATCATATTACCGTGGGTGATCCTGCCGAAATGATCGTGCGTTTTGCATCGGAAAAACAATACGACCAAATCGTCATGGGACCCCGGGGTGCAGGAAATATTCAGGGCTTGCTGCTGGGATCGGTGACCAACAAGGTCATGCAGCTCTCGAATATTCCGGTGTTATTGGTCAAATGATGAATCGGGGCGAAACTTTTGAGACTCAGAGTTCTCGGATGTAGTGGCGGTATTGGCAGCGGCGAGCAAACCACAGCCTTGCTGCTCGACGATGATGTGCTGATCGATGCCGGTACGGGTGTAGGGTGCCTGACCATCGAGGAAATGGTCCGCATCGATCATGTGTTTGTCACGCATGCGCACCTGGACCATGTTGCATTCATTCCATTTCTGGTCGATACGGTAGGTTCGATGCGCATCAGGCCCATCACGGTACATGCCCTGCAGGCCACGCTGGATACTCTGCAGACGCATCTGTTCAACTGGCAGTTATGGCCGGATTTCACCAAGATTCCAAATATTCATGACCCTTATCTGCGCTATGAAGCGCTGGCTCAGGGCGACACCCTGGTTATCGATGGTCGCAGGATCACGGCGCTACCCGCAAACCATGTTATTCCCACGGTCGGCTATCAACTGGATTCGGGAAAATCGAGCCTGATTTTCAGCGCCGATACGACGATCAACGACGCATTCTGGCCGATTGCCAATCAGATCGAAAACCTCAAGTACCTGATCATCGAATCGGCATTCAGCAATCACAAACGGGACATCGCCATCCGGTCCAAACATCTCTGCCCTGATATGTTGATGGATGAACTGCAGAAACTGGCGCGTCCGGCCGAAATTTTCGTTACCCATCTCAAGCCTGGCGAAGCCGATCTGACCATGCGGGAAATTCAGCAAAGCATGGCGCAATGGAATCTGCGCCGGCTAGAAAACAACCAATTGTTCGAATTCTAGTTTTGCAAGTACGGGAGAACAGCATGAATACGACTGTTGCAACATCATCCGCTCACAAGGGCCTGAATGATGTCAATCAAGAACTGAATTTCACCCGAAACTTGCAGACGGTAATCGGCAAAATCCAGGCCACCCAGGATTTCGACGACATCATGCTGGATGTCAGCAAGACAATGAGCGCATTGTTCGACGCAGAGCGATTGATTATCTACACCTTGAGTGACGATCAGGCATCGTTGGTTACCAAGGCAAAAACCGGGCCGGATGCCTTCCAGGCGATCAAGCTGCCGATCATCGACAATACGATCACCGGACATGTCTGCGCGACCAAAAAGTTAGTCAATTTCGAGGATGTCTACAACAAGAGCGAATTGCGACAGACCAACCCGCAATTGAGTTTTTCCCATGACATGGACAAGCGCACCGGTTATCGTACCAAACAGATGCTGGTGGCACCGATCGTACATGCCGAGAGCCAGGCATTGCTGGGTCTGGTACAGATCATCAATCACCGCAAAGGGCAACCCTTCTCGACGGTTGCCGTCGAAGGCATCGTGGAAATCTGCCGCACGCTGGCAGCGATGATCAAAAAACCGCAGAAAACGGCGCAAACACCCCAATCCAGATATGAGCAACTGGTTTTCGATACGATCCTTTCCTCTGCCGAGCTTGAGCTGGCTACCCGCTCCGCGCGTAAAAAGGGATGCGATGTTGAAGATGTGCTGATCGACGATCTGCATATCGAGACAGCGCGACTCGGCAATGCCCTGTCGGCATTTTATGGCGTGCGCTATGAGCCGTTCAAAAAGGATCGCATCAAGCCGCTGGATTTGCTGAAGAATCTCAAGCGTGATTATGTGGAAGGCAATGCCTGGATGCCGATTGATGAATCCAAGGAAGGTCTGCTGATTTTGACCACCGATCCTGAGCACATTCAGTCACAGCGCATTGCCAGTACCATCTTTCCCAAGCACAAGATTATTTATGCGGTGACGACGCGGCGTGAATTCAATGCCACCATGGAGCAGTTCTATGGCGGTAAACAGGACGACATCGCGCCGGGGGACATCAGTGAAATGCTGTTCAATCTCGAAGGCGGTGAAGTCGAGGATGAAACCGGTGAAAATGAGGAAACCTCATCGGCTTCGGATAACGAACTGGTCAAGCTGGTCAACAAGATCATTTTTGATGCCTACAAGATGGGGGTTTCGGATATCCATATTGAACCATTTCCGGGCAAGGAAAAAACCAAGATCCGGTTTCGCAAGGATGGTTCGTTAATGCCCTATATTGAAGTTCCGGCCAGTTATCGCAGTCCGCTGGTGACGCGAATCAAGATTATGTGCGACATGGACATTTCGGAAAAGCGCAAGCCGCAGGACGGCAAGATCAAATTCAGGAAATACGCTCCACTCGATATCGAATTGCGGGTGGCCACGATTCCGTCTGCCGGTGGTGTGGAGGATGTCGTCATGCGGATCCTGGCCGCCGGTGAACCGATTCCACTGGATAACATGGGATTCACTACGCATAATCTGCAGGAGTTGAAAAAAATCGTCAGCAAACCCTACGGCTTGTTTTTTGTCTGTGGCCCAACCGGTTCCGGT
>JAAEXZ010000009.1 GCA_017879645.1 Nitrosomonas sp. | reverse complement strand
CACGCTAGCGGGCCGACTGCGCCAGCAGGTCAAACAGCATTTTAAGCACCCGGACAACAGACGTTTGTTCTGGGAAAAAATGCTGCAAGGCACTTTCACCGAACAGGTATTAGCCGGTCAAGACAAAGTCGCCGAGCACTACTTGTTACAATCATTGCACCAAACACCTGATCAATCGCCACGTGGTGAGGTTTATCTGGTGGGAGCCGGTCCAGGCAATCCCGATCTGCTCACCTTTCGTGCCATGCGCCTGATGCAGCAAACTGATGTCGTCATCTATGACAGATTGGTATCCCCCGCCATTCTGGACATGGTACGCCGCGATGCAACACGTATTTATGCTGGCAAGGAACGTAATCACCACACCCTGCAACAGGAATCCATCAATCAGCTTCTGGTCCGGCTGGCGCAAGCAGGTAAACGTGTATTGAGACTGAAAGGCGGTGATCCTTTCATTTTCGGACGCGGCGGTGAAGAAATCGAGTCGCTGGCCGCACACAACATTCCGTTTCAGGTAGTACCCGGTATCACTGCCGCTTCCGGCGTTGCCGCCTATGCCGGTATCCCGCTGACACATCGCGATTATGCGCAATCCTGCACTTTTGTGACAGGCCACCTGAAAGACAACAGCATCGATCTGGATTGGCCCAATCTGGCCCGACCACATCAGACGATTGTCATTTACATGGGACTGGTGGGGCTGCCGGTTCTATGCCAGCAACTGATTCAGCATGGTCTGCCAGAGGAAACCCCTGCCGCCATCATCCAGCAGGGTACGACTCAGCAGCAGAAAACTATCACTGGCACCCTGAATACACTGCCGCAACTCGCAGCCGCAGCACATCTGAATCCACCCACCCTCATTATCGTGGGAGAAGTCGTCAAACTACATCAAACCTTACAATGGTTCTCGCCAACTGACGAATCTCGAGCAGACCAGCATTAACCATCGCTTCATCCTCAAAACCCGTGGAAATGCAGTAAAAAAGCTAACCGACCAGTAAAACAAAACCCAGCATCGGGCTTGCCAAACCGCCCTGCCGAATCATCAACAGGGCAGCAAAGCATAGATTATTCGCTGAGAAACTAGTCAGCCTGTCTTCTCAGAAAAGCTGGAATATCCATAGGATCCACTCCTGACTGGCGCATTGCTGCCACTGTTGCGTTACTCCTTCTACCCGTTCTCATGACAGCGGGCTCTTCAGTAGAGTACATCGCATCCCGGTCATCTGTGCCAGTACGGCTATGAATGACGGTCAGCGGTGTATTCTGGCTTTGGTTGACACTGCCCAGACCGGTTGCCACCATGGTCACACGCAGATCCTCGCCCATACCCTCATCTATGACAGTACCCACGATGATCGTGGCATCTTCGGCAGACAGATTCTTGATAGCACTCATGACTTCATGCACTTCGCGCATCTTCAATGACGAGCTGGCTGTAATGTTAACCAGAATACCTCGCGCACCCGACAAGGCGATGTCTTCCAGGAGCGGACTTGAAACCGCACGTTCCGCGGCGACACGCGCACGATCAACGCCTGCGGCAATGGCTGATCCCATCATGGCCATACCCATTTCCGACATGACAGTCTTGACGTCAGCGAAGTCAACGTTAACCAGACCTGGACAATTGATCACTTCGGCAATTCCTGCCACAGCACCATACAGCACATCATTGGCTGCCTTGAATGCATCCAGCATGGAAATGTCGTTACCCAATACCATCATCAGCTTATCGTTCGGAATCACGATCAGCGAATCGACATGGTGTGACAGTGCTTCCATCCCTGCCTTGGCAGCCGCCAGCCGCTTGCCTTCGAAAGCGAACGGCTTGCTTACGACCGCAACGGTCAGGATACCCATTTCCTTTGCAACCTGCGCCACCACGGGTGCTGCACCGGTACCCGTGCCTCCGCCCATACCGGCTGTGATGAACAACATGTCCGCACCTTGAATCAATTCTGCTATGCGATCACGATCTTCCAGCGCCGCCTCGCGTCCGATATCGGGATTGGCGCCAGCTCCCAATCCTTTGGTTATACCGGTACCCAACTGTAAAACTGTTGGAGCCTTGTTGCTTTTCAATGCCTGCGCATCAGTATTCATACTGATAAACTCGACGCCCTGCATACCATTCTGGATCATGTGATCCACTGCATTGCTTCCACATCCACCAACACCAACCACTTTGATGATTGCTTCCTGGGTTTCGTTATTTAAGATTTCGAACATCATGTCTCTCCTTTAGTACATTGAAATTAAAGCCGTTCATCACCACCACAACCGTTAAAACCACCCCTCAGAAATTTCTCTGAAACCAACCTTTCATCCTCGAAAGAATTTGTTTGGCCGATCCTCCCTGCAATTTTGAACCCTGTTGATGCTGCATTTGTTCAATACCAGCCAGAATCAAACCGATACCGGTTGAATAGCGTGGTGTATGAATTACTTCTTTTAGATTGCCATGGTAATTGGGCAGCCCCAATCTCACCGGCATATGAAAAATCTCTTCTCCCAGCTCCACCATTCCACGCAATGAAGCCGATCCTCCTGTTATCACGATACCGGATGACAGCAATTCCTCGAACCCACTTCGCCGCAACTCGGCCTGCACCATGCAATAGAGTTCCTCGACACGGGGCTCGATAACTTCTGCGAGTGTTTGCCGGGAAAGCTGGCGCGACCCCCGATTACCGACATCCGGAACTTCCACCATCTCCTTGGTATCTGCCAGACTCCGCAAGGCGCACCCATAGCGGCACTTGATGTCCTCGGCGCTTTTGGTGGGCGTACGCAGTGCCATCGCAATATCGTTCGTCACCTGATCACCGGCAATCGGAATCACCGCAGTATGCCGAATGGCGCCATTGGTAAACACAGCAATATCCGTCGTACCACCGCCAATATCAACCAGGCACACTCCCAGGTCTTTTTCATCCTCGGACAGTACCGCCATGGCCGAAGCCAGCGGTTGCAATATCAGATCGCGCACCTCCAGACCACAGCGATGCACACATTTCATGATGTTCTGCGCAGCAGAAACCGCTCCCGTGACGATATGCACCTTGACCTCCAGACGGATGCCGCTCATGCCCACCGGTTCGCGCACATCTTCTTGGCCATCGATGATGAATTCCTGATTCAAAATATGCAGAATCTGCTGATCAGCCGGAATATTCACAGCCTTGGCTGCTTCCATGACCCGTTCCACATCCTTCTCCGTCACTTCCTTGTCCTTGATCGGGACCATACCGTCCGAATTGAAGCCCTTGATGTGGCTACCGGCTATCCCGGTATAAACTTCGTGAATCTTGCAATCCGCCATCAGTTCGGCTTCTTCCAGGGCGCGCTGAATGGCATTGACCGTGGTTTCAATGTTGGCCACGACCCCTTTTTTCAACCCACGGGAAGGATGACTACCGAGCCCAATGACTTCAAAACCACCTTCCGGAATCACTTCAGCGACAACGGCAACGATTTTTGACGTACCAATATCAAGACCAACAATCAAATTTCTGTTTTCTCTGGCTTTGTTCATCTAGTTTTGTCTCCCTGGTTTCAAGCCTGCTTTCTTGAATCAGATTTACGCGGTGCATGCTGTTTCGCTTCAGGAACGCGAATGGCAAACCCATTGGGATAGCGCAAATCAACGTAGGCCAATGGTTCATCCTGACTGAACTGAACCATATTATGGTGATAGAACATGACGTAACGAGCCAGTCTCGCATCGATTTCATCCCGTCCCAGTTCCAGCACGGTTCCTGTATTCAGTCGTAATCGCCACGCATAGCGGGGAGTCAGGTTGATCTCCACCGTGGATTGCTGTAGCGGCGCCAGCATGTGATTGAACTTCCGGTACTGCTTCGCGACCTCCTGCGCATTCGCTTCCTTAGGGCCGGTAAAAACAGGCAGATCCCTGTCGATACTGACCCGAAATACCTCGCCATAAGTATTGACTAGTGCATGACTCCCCCAATAGGCCAGTGCCTGATGCTCCTCAAGCGTTACATTCAAACCATGGGGCCACTGCCGGTTGACCTTGGCATCGCGCACCCAGGGTAATTTCACAAATGCTGCACGAACTTCCGTCAGATCCACCGACAGAAAGTTACCTTTAATCTCATCACGGGTAAGACGTTCAATTTGCTCATAGGTCACATTAAGCAGGTCCTGATCGTCCTGGTCTGCGTTATCATGCACACGAATGTTGATTTCCTTGATCGGGAAAAAGGGCGGTTGCACCAGCCGCGACCCCACCACATAAACCGCAGCAACCGCTACCACCCCCATCAACAGTGTCGATACCATGTTCAAAGCGTGATGGTTATTCCACATGAGATCGGTCCAGAATATTCAACACCAACTCTGCAAACGGAATACCGGCTGTGCGGGCCGCCATGGGTACCAGGCTATGATTGGTCATCCCCGGTGATGTATTCGCTTCCAGAAAATAGAACTCACCCGCAGCATCGAGAATCAGGTCCACTCTACCCCATCCCTGACAACCGAGCACACGATAAGCCTGCAAAGCCTGTTGCTGAATGGCCTTCTCCTGTTCTGCGGGCAAACCGCTGGGACAAAAATATTGCGTCGCATCGGACAAATACTTGGCTTCGTAATCATATAAATCGCCTGCCACTTCTATGCGCACGATAGGCAACGGTGTCTCCCCCAGGATGGCGACGGTCAATTCCTTACCGACGATAAATTCTTCCGCCAACACCAGTGCATCATGCTGCGCCGCCAACTGATAGGCCGCTGCCACATCTTCCTTATGACGCACTTTGCTCAACCCGATCGTCGAACCTTCGCGGGCTGGCTTGATGATCAATGGCAATCCAAGATTCTCTGCAACCTGTTCGAAGTGGCTGTTCTCCTGCAGTGTTTCAAAACGTGGTGAACGAATGCCGGCTGCCTGCCAAACCAGTTTGGTGCGCCATTTATCCATCGCCAGCGCACTGGCCATGACACCACTGCCGGTATACGGTATTCCCAGCCACTCCAGTACACCCTGGATCGTGCCATCTTCACCAAAACGGCCATGCAATGCGATGAATGCCCTGTCAAATCCCTGCTGTTTCAACATTTCCAGGGATTGCTGGGCGGGATCGAAGGCTTGCGCATCCACTCCACTTTCCAGCAGGGCCGTCAATACGGCCTGACCACTCTGCAATGATATTTCCCGTTCAGCCGAACGGCCACCCAACAATACGGCCACTTTCCCAAAATTCCGCTCCGTCATGCCGTGAACCTCCCTGCATCGCCGATGATGCGGACTTCCGGAACCAATGTAATGCCTGTTGCGCTCTCGACTTTATCCTGCACCAGCAAAATCAGAGTCTCAATGTCTGTTGCACTGGCCTGGCCGGTATTCACGATAAAATTGGCATGCTTGGGCGACACCATCGCTCCACCGATCGCACATCCCTTGAGACCGCAAGCTTGAATCAGGCGCGCTGCATGATCACCAGGCGGATTGCGGAATACGGAACCCGCATTGGGCAGATTGAGCGGTTGACTGTTTACACGCCGGGCAAGCAGCTCTTTCATTTTTTGCCGTGATTCGCTCTGGTCCCCTCTCATCCAACTGAAATACCCGCCAACAAACCATTCCGGCCGTGCAAAAGTATCCCCCCCCTGCATTAACCGAACACTGCGATACCCGACCTGATACTGATCCGCCATGCGCTCATGGATTTCGCCATGGTGACCGACCACCCTGACACGCTTCACGGTCTGCCAGGTTTCAGCTCCATAACAACCGGCATTCATGGCCAATGCACCGCCGATGGTTCCGGGAATACCCGTCAGAAACTCTGCTCCTGCCAGATTGTTTCTGGCAGCAAACCGGGCCATCTTGGCGCAAGGAACACCTGCACCGGCATAAACCAATCCATCCCCATCGGTATGCTCGATCAGTTGCAACGCATTCAGACGCGCATGCAGTCCAATGACCGTGCCCTGCACGCCACCATCCCTGACCAGCAGATTGCTGCCCAGTCCGACGACATACACTTGTTCACTGTCCGGCAAACCTGACAACATTCTCGCCAGATCCTGTTCATCTGCCGGAATGTAAAAACGTTTCGCCTTGCCACCCGCACGCCAACTGGTATGCTGACTCATGGGCTCATTGAAACGCATCTCGCCGCTCAGCACCGACATGTCATCTGCTCCCATCTGCCGATTCGCGGCAGGTATACCCGTCTTGTGAATGGATGGTACGCACATCATTTCTCATGCACTCTCATATTCATGTCCATTCGCAACACGCCGCTTGCTGCTGATCGCGACCAGTGCGGGCGCTACCCGGGAAATCGATCCAGCTCCCATCACCAGTACCACATCGCCATCCTGCACGACATTCAGAATCGCCATGGGTAGATCATTGACATCCTCGATGTAAATGGGCTCGACCTTACCCAGAATGCGAATGGAGCGCGACAGGGATTTGCTGTCTGCTGCGACGATCGGATCCTCTCCGGCGGAATAAACATCGGTCAGCAACACGCCATCGGCCAACGACAATACTTTGACGAAATCCTCGAACACATCCCGTGTGCGCGTGTAGCGATGCGGCTGGAATGCAACGATCAGGCGCCGTCCCGGAAATGCACCGCGTGCCGCGTTCATGGTGGCTTCCATCTCGGCCGGATGATGACCGTAATCATCGACCAGCGTAAAGCACTTTTGCCCCGACAAGCGGATTTCCCCGTATTGCTGGAAGCGTCTCTCCACACCCTTGAATTCTGCCAGCGCCTTGACGATGGCAGCGTCGGGCACGCCTATTTCGTTGGCAACGGTGATTGCCGCCAGGGCATTGCGAATATTGTGCACACCGGGAAGATTCAAGGTGACGTCAAGCCGTCTGGCCGAGCCGTTGACACCCACGACAGCGGTAAAAGTCATTTGATTGCGATGGTGATGGATATTGATGGCGCGTACCTGTGCATCGTCGGACAATCCATAGGTCGTCATGGGTTTGGTAATATCCGGCATGACCTCACGAACATGGGGATCATCTACACACAAAACCGCCATGCCATAAAAAGGCAAATGCTGCACGAATTCGACGAATGTCTGTTTAAGCTTATTGAAGTCGTGTCCATAAGTTTCCATATGATCCGCATCAATATTTGTCACGACGGTCAGTACCGGCTGCAAATACAGGAATGAAGCATCCGATTCATCGGCTTCCACCACGATGAATTCGCCCTTACCCAATTTGGCATGACAACCCGCCGCCTGTAATTTCCCACCAATGACAAAAGTCGGGTCCATTTCAGCCGCCGCAAGTATACTGGCTATCAGGCTGGTTGTGGTGGTTTTTCCATGCGCACCCGCAATGGCAATGCCACTGCGCAATCTGAGCAATTCCGCCAGCATCATGGCACGCGGCACGACCGGAATATTCATACGCTTCGCCGCGAGAACTTCCGGGTTATCCGGCTTGACTGCGGTTGACGTCACAACCACATTGGCACCTGCAATCTGTGATGCTTCATGGCCCACGAATACCTTCACGCCAAGGCTACGCAACTGCTGCGTAACCTGACTGTCCATCAGGTCCGAACCGCTGACCTGATAGCCCAGGTTTGCGAAGACCTCCGCAATTCCACTCATTCCCGCACCACCGATACCTACAAAATGAATATGCTTGACTTTATGCTTCATGCACCACCCCACTCAATTCAATACAGGCCTCGGCCACAACCCTGGTGGCCTCCGGTTTCGCCAGGCTACGTGCCTTACCCGCCATGTCCAATAACTTATCCCGCGTCAGCGTGGTAAGCCACTGAGCCAGTTTTTCCGGATTCAATTCGGATTGTGGAATCAGCAACGCGGCGCCTTGATCGGCCAGAAACCGGGCATTGCTGGTCTGATGATCATCCACTGCGTACGGATACGGCACCAGGATACTGGCCACCCCCGCAGCACTGATCTCGGCAACGGTCAGGGCACCAGCGCGACACACCACCAGGTCACATTCGGCATACTGTTTTGCCATATCATCGACAAACGCCATTATCTCACCGGTCACTCCCAGATCAGCGTATGTTTTCTGTACCGTCTGGACATGCGCAGCACCTGTCTGGTGCACCACCTGCGGCCGCAATTCGACAGGAATCGATTTCAGCGCCTGCGGGACTGTCGTATTGAGAATCTGTGCTCCCAAACTGCCTCCCACTACCAGTAACTTCAATCGACCTTCACGTCCATGGAACCGCTGCTGGGGCGGAGAAAGTCGGGTAATGTCCGCACGCACGGGATTGCCTGAAAATACGGTTTTGCCTGCTGCCGAATCCAGCGCCCCCGGAAAACCCAGCATGACCTTATCCGCCAATTGTGCCAACACCTTGTTGGTCAGTCCCGGCAGGGCATTCTGTTCATGAATGATCAACGGCCTATTCAGCAATGAAGCCATCAATCCTCCCGGAAATGCAGGATATCCACCCATACCCAGAACCACATCCGGTTTGACGCGACGCAGAATCCGGATACTCTGCAAGAATGCTTTCAGCAGGCGCAGTGGCAGCAACAACCAGGTCGTCCATTGTTTTCCGCGTAGACCGGAAAAACTGATGACTTCAGTCACATAACCGCGTGCCGGCACCAGCTTCTGCTCCATACCTGCCTGCGTTCCCAGCCACACGATATGCCAGCCTAATTGCCGCAGATAGTCAGCCACAGCCAGACCGGGAAAAACATGTCCTCCCGTTCCACCTGCCATGATCAGGATCGTGCCCGTTTTCATACCGTCAATCCTCGCAAGCGCTGACGATTTTCCCAATCGATGCGCAACAGCACAGCCAGTGCAATACAGATTGCCGTAATGCTGCTGCCACCGAAACTCAGCAGCGGCAATGTCAGCCCTTTAGTGGGCAGCACCCCCATGTTGACGCCCATATTGATCACTGCCTGCAAACCAATCCAGACACCGATGCCCTGTGCCACCAGGGCTGAAAAAGGCATGTCCAGCTTGGCTGCCAGACGACCGATCACGAAGGCTCGGCGAATCAATCCCGCAAACAAAATGACGACGATCGTCACACCGACAAAACCGAGTTCTTCAGCAAGAACAGAAAGAATAAAATCGGTGTGGGCCTCGGGCAGGTAGAACAATTTTTCGACACTGCCTCCCAGACCGACACCCAGCCACTCACCCCGACCAAAGGCAATCAGGGCATGACTGAGTTGATAACCTTTTCCATATGGATCTGCCCAAGGATCCATGAAAGCCACCACGCGATCCAGCCGATACGGTGAACTCAGAATGAGCCCATACAGCCCTGCCGCCAGAATACTGATCAGGCCGATGAAAATTTTCAGACTGACTCCGCCCAGGAACAAAATTGACATAGCCAGCGCCGTCACGACGAAAAATGCACCAAAATCGGGTTCCAGCAATAACAGAAATCCGACGATTGCCAGTACGATCGTAATAGGCAGAAAACCTTTCAGCAAAAAACTCAAATCCTCGGCCTTGCGGTTGACGTAATCGGCCGCGTACAGAATCATCGCGAACTTCATGAATTCCGATGGTTGCAGATTGACTACCAGCAACGAAATCCAGCGCTGACTGCCATTGACTTCATGACCGATTCCCGGCACCAGGACCAGCACCAGTAATGACACACTGATCAGAAACAGATAACTGACGCCTTTGCGCCAGATTTGCATGGGCACCTGAAATGCGATGAAACCCAGCATCAACCCTACCGCCAGATAAATACTGTGACGCACCAGGTAATGGCCTGCCCGATCGGCACCGAACTGGGCTTCCGCTATCGCAATGGAAGCCGAATAAATCATGACCAAACCTATACTGAGCAGTAGCAGCGTAAACCAGACCAGTGCATGATCAAAGTTGCTCATGACTCGGGGTTTCTGGTTATGGGGTGCGTATGCCATACTCAATGTCAATGCTTCTTTTGTCCAAAATTAAAAAAACGCTTTTCGATGTCCCTGACCGCTGCGACAAAAACTTCGGCACGATGGATATAGTTGCGAAACATGTCAAAACTGGCGCATGCCGGCGACAGCAGCACCGCATCGCCGGGTTGAGCCAGCAGAAAACTTTTCTGCATGGCCTCTTCCATCGTCACCGCGAAATACATGGGCACTCCGGTGTCCTTGATTTCGTTTGCAATGATTCCGGCATCGCGACCGATCAGCACCACAGCTCGCGCGCCCTGACTGACTGCCTCGCGCAAATGTGAAAAATCCTGACCCTTGCCCTCGCCACCCGCGATCAGAATCGCGTTCTGTTTCATGCCGCTCAATGCGGCAACCGTCGACCCCACATTGGTGCTCTTGGAGTCATCATAAAAAGTCACTCCATTGAAAGCTGCCACTTTTTCCATGCGATGCGGCAGCCCGCGGAACTCGCGCAGCGCGCCAAGCAGTGGATCCATGGCGACTCCCAGTGCCCGGCATAAAGCCAATGCAGCCAGAGCATTGGTTGCGTTGTGCAGTCCATTGACTGTCAATTCACTCGCCTTCATCAATTGTGTTTCGCCTTGAACCAGCCACAGGTCTTCGCCATCATGAACGAGACCAAAATCTTCCGCGGTCGGCGGTTCATCGGTGCCAAAAGTGATATGTTGCCGCCCCTTGAGGGACATGGCGCTGACAATCGAGTCGTCCCGATTCAGCACCTGGATACCGGCATGGTTTTCATTCCAGAATACTTTTGCCTTGGCCAGAGCATATTCCTGCATACTGGCATAACGATCCAGATGATCTTCACTGACATTGAGCACCGTAGCCACATCGGCGTTGAGATGATGCATGGTTTCCAGTTGAAAACTGGAAGTTTCGAGCACCCATGCCTGTGGCCAATTCCTTGACTCCAGTCGCTGCATCAGCGCAGTCAGGACAGCCGGACCGATATTGCCCGCCACTTCCACATTCCAGCCCGCTTTCTTCAAGAGCGCACCGACCATGGCAGTCACGGTCGTTTTACCGTTGGATCCGGTAATTGCAACAATCTTGGGGCGCGGCAACGCATCCCGCTCCAGCGCCCAACTGAATAAATCCATATCCCCCACAATCGGAATACCACGTTGCACCGCTTGTTGAATACAAGGTTCGGCGACAGGAACCCCAGGACTGCTGGCAATCATATCGATATCCGAGAAGATTTCCGACTGAAAGGGACCGGTATGCACGTGCAACTGTGGATAAGCCTGCATCAGTTCCTTTTTATGGGGTGGCTCGTTGCGGCTATCCGCAACACGCACGATTGCGCCTTGCTGCAGCAACCATTTCACCATGGACAAACCCGTCTCACCCATGCCCAGTACCAGTATGATTTTACCTTGTAAATTCATCTCAGTTTCAATGTTGATAACCCAATCAATACGAGAATCAGTGTGATGATCCAGAAACGCACCACGACCTGATTTTCTTTCCAGCCCTTTAATTCAAAATGATGATGTAGTGGCGCCATTCGGAATATACGCTTGCCCATCAATTTGAACGAAGCAACCTGCAGCATCACGGATAAAGTCTCAACCACAAAAACTCCTCCCATGATCAGCAACACGATCTCCTGGCGCACGATAACGGTGATGATACCCAGCGCGGCTCCGAGCGCCAGCGCACCGACATCGCCCATGAACACTTCGGCGGGGTAAGCATTGAACCACAGAAAAGCCAGCCCGGCTCCAGTCAGCGCACCGCAAAAAACAGACAATTCGCCACTACTTGGGATATAAGGTATGCCAAGATACTTGGCGAATACGGCATGTCCCGTCACATAAGCAAACAGTGCCAGTGCACTGCTAATCATGACGGTCGGCATGATGGCCAAACCATCCAGACCATCGGTCAGATTCACTGCATTGCTGGTACCGACAATGACAAAATAACTCAGTATCACAAATCCCGTTACGCCCAGAGGGATTGCCACCCCCTTGAAGAAAGGCACGATCATGTCGGTTTGTGCTGGAATATCGGCAGTTAGCGCCAGATAAATCGCGACAACCAGTGCAATCACAGACTGCCAGAAGAATTTTGCCGCTGCCGACAGTCCCTTGGGATTGCGATACACCACTTTGCGATAATCATCCACCCAGCCGATCACCCCAAAACCCATTGTCGTCAATAGCACGACCCAGATGTAGCGATTACTCAGATCAGCCCACAACAGCGTCGTCAACACGATCGACATGAGTATCAGGGCACCCCCCATCGTTGGGGTACCAGCCTTGACCAGGTGCGATTGCGGTCCGTCATCGCGCACTGCCTGACCGATCTTGTATGCCGTCAGCTTGCGAATCATTTTCGGTCCGATCACAAATGCAATGACCATCGCCGTCAACACCGCCAGCACGGTTCGCAAGGTGATATAGCTGAACACATTGAATGTGCGTATGTCCTGCGCCAGCCATTGAAAAAAGGCTAGCAGCATGGAATCTCCACTTGCTTCATTATGATGCTCAACATGGTTTTAGCGTTTTCCATTGATCTCACGAAGGTTTGTTTTCCAGTTGCCGTACCACACGTTCCATGTGCATGAATCGCGACCCCTTGACAAGCAGGGTGACATCCCGGTCCAGCATGCTTTCCGTCGCATCCAGCAAATCGTCCAGCGAATCGAAATGTTGTCCACCCGGCCCAAATTCCTGGGTTGCGTAAGCACTCAATTCACCCAGGGTCAATAACCGGTCCAGTCCGGCCTGGCGTGCATCCCTGCCTATGGTGCGATGCAGTTCAACCGACGATGCTCCCAGCTCACCCATATCGCCCAGTACCAGTATTTTTTTTCCACTCGTAGCCGCCAGAACCGCCAATGCCGCTTTCACCGAATCGGGATTGGCATTGTAGGTATCGTCGATCAGCAAGGCTTGATGCACTCCTGATTTTTTCTGCAAACGCCCTGGCACACCCTGGAAATGCGCTAGTCCGGCGGCTATGCATGCTGTTCCGATTCCCAGTGCCGTCGTTGCCGCCGCCGCGGCCAAGGCGTTATAGATATTATGTACACCCGATACTTGCAGCATGACATCGACTTCGCCCTCCGACAGGCGCATCGTGACCCTACTCGCTAATGGCAGCGATTCGTAATCGGCGCTAACACGCGCGTGCTCACGCAAGCCAAAATCCAGTATCTCGCGAGCTCCTGCACACCGACGCCACAACGTTGCATGCGCATCATCGGCATTGATTACTGCAGTACCATGCACACTCAATCCCTGAAAAATCTCGGCCTTGGCACGCGCGACAGCATCAACCGATCCCAGCCCCTCGATATGGGCAGCACCTGCATTGGTAATCACGGCCACATCCGGCTTGGCCAGATCCGTCAAATAGGCAATCTCGCCAACATGATTCATTCCCATCTCGATCACGGCATAGCGATGATGCGCACGCAGCCTTAACAGCATCTGGGGCACACCAATATCGTTGTTCAGGTTGCCTTCAGTAACGAGGAGATGGTCGTACACTTCGCCTTCTTGCTCATGCCGGGTTACATCAACCTGGCGTAATATTGCAGCGATCATTTCCTTGACTGTCGTTTTTCCGTTGCTTCCCGTCACCGCAATCAGAGGCAGTGCAAATCGATTCCTCCAGTAAGCTGCGAGTTGTCCCAGTGCCAGACGCGTATCCTTGACACGAATCACTGGTAAATGTGCTGGCACATCCTGTACGCTAGCTTGCGCATTGATCATGGCTGCCACAGCCCCCCGATCAATTGCCCCTGCAACAAATCGGGCGCCATCAAAATGTTCCCCACTCAGTGCAATAAACAAGCTGCCGGGTTGCAACGTTCGGGTGTCTGTACTAACCGAGGTAAACAGCACATCGCTGCCCGTCCATTCCGATTGCACGGCCCGCGCTGCTTCATGCAACGTCATCATGATCGCACCCGCGACTGACTGGCCAAATCGTGCAATACCTGTCTAACCACTTCATTGTCATCGAAAGGAATCTTCTTCCCCTGAATCTCCTGGTATTTCTCATGTCCCTTGCCAGCCACCAGAACGATGTCGCCCACCTGTGCGTTATCGATAGCCTGATAGATCGCGAGAGCGCGATCGACTTCGACTTGATACCGCTGACCATGCGCACTTGCTGTCATGTCGCTGATGATTCGCAGTGGATCTTCCGAACGCGGATTGTCACTGGTAAAAATGGCAGTATCGGCCAAACGCGTTGCCACCTCTCCGATCATAGCCCGCTTGCCACGATCGCGATCGCCACCACAACCAATCACGCAATGCAATCTCGGCAGATTGACTTGATCCCAAGTGGTCGATCGCAGGATGTCTTGTAGTGAATTCAGAACCTTTTCCAGCGCATCGGGAGTGTGTGCATAATCCACGATAATCATTGGCTGTCTGGCTGTCACATGTTTTTCCATCCTGCCTGGAATGGCATGCACGCTTTGCAACGCACAAGCTGCATCCACCAGGGGAATGTTGCTTGCCACCAGTGCCGCCAGTACTGCAAGCAAGTTATAAGCATTGAATTTGCCCAGTACATTGACTTGCAAGTGTGCAACGTGTCCCTCGAATTCCACGTCGAACTCGACACCGTCCACACTGGCTCGCAGATTGAAGCCATAGACCATGCTGAAGTGTTTTGAGTAGCATCCCAATTCTGGATAGTGGAATCCATAACCGATAATTCGGGTTGATTTGCTGGCAAGCTGACGCGACAGCTCCACGCCTAGCACATCATCCATATTGACCACTGCAAACTTCAATCCTGGCCAGAAGAACAAGCGTGCCTTCGCTGCAGCATACGCATCCATGTCCCGATGATAATCCAGATGATCGCGCGACAAATTGGTCAGCACCGCCACGGAAAAGGTCGTGCCGTTGACGCGGCCTTGCACAATACCGTGCGAGGACACTTCCATGACCACATTCTCCGCACCCTGTTGTACATAGCTGGCCAGTGCCTGCTGCAACACCGTTGCATCCGGAGTGGTATTACTGGCGGGTTCAAGCGCAGAAACAAATCCGTTACCCAGCGTTCCAATGATCGCCGTTTTCTTCTGCAATTCGTTCATGGCCTGGGCATACCAATGACTGCATGAAGTCTTACCGTTGGTTCCCGTAATTCCGATCGTCCATAATTTCTGCGACGGCTGACCGTAAACATGGCTGGCTATTTCCCCGGCCTTGGCTTTCAGATCCTGGATGGCAAGGGATGGAACCACCCAGAGTGGATCCCAGGAAAAATCCTGGGGATCCCACAAAATGGCATTGGCACCGGCCGCAATCGCTTGAGAAATGAAATGCCGCCCATCCTGTTTTTCACCGGCATAAGCCAGAAAAGTATCACCAGGCTGAATGCGTCGGCTATCGACCTGCAGGTTACGGATATCGACCCCCAGCTCATCCAGACAGTGCGGATCAAACAATTTTGAGGATTTGCGTTTGATGGCCATGACACTCATCCTTCATCGTCCATTTCGGGTGTTGCGGTAAAGGTGATGACATTGTTGGCCGGCGCATCCGGTGCTACATTCAATATGCGCAGAGCACTTGCCATGACATTACTGAAAACCGGTGCTGCAACGGCTCCCCCAAAGTATTTACCCGCAGAAGGTTCATCGATCATCACGGCAACGATCAAACGCGGATTGGATGCCGGAGCATACCCCACGAACGTCGATATATAACTTTTCTTGGCGTATTGGCCATCAATCAGCTTGTGCGCCGTTCCTGTTTTTCCGGCAACACGATAACCATTGATTTGTGCCAACGGCGCCGTACCGCCAGGTTTTGTTGCCAGCTCGAGCATGTAGCTCATGGCTTGGGCCGTATCGCGCGATATGACGCGCTGCCCCATCACCGGCATATCCTGCTTTAATAGCGATATGGGTTTCAATTCGCCACCGCTGGCAAAGATGGTATAAGCACGCGCCAATTGCATCAGGCTTGCCGATATTCCGTGACCATAAGACATGGTGGCTTGCTCGATGGGTTTCCAGGAATTGTAGGCACGCAGTATGCCACCGACTTCTCCAGGAAAACCCGATTGCGTACTCGCACCAAAACCGGAACGATTGAACATCTGCCACATGGTTTGAGACGGTAGCGACAGGGCTATTTTCGCCGTCCCAACATTACTGGATTGCTGAATGATTTGGGCGACCGTCAGCTCTCCCTTGTTACTCACATCACGTATGGTTTTCCGCCCCACCTGCATTTGCCCCGGAGCCGTCTGCAATACCGTATTGGCGTTGACTTTCCCCACTTCCAGCGCTATGGCCACGGTGAAAGGCTTCATGGTTGAGCCGGGTTCAAAAGTGTCGATCAGCGCCCGATTACGAATCTTGTCGCTGCTGATCGTTGATCGCCGGTTAGGGTTGTAAACCGGCATATTCGTCAGAGCCAGAATTTCTCCGCTGTGCGCGTCCAACACCACGATACTGCCAGCCTTGGCTTTATTTAATCTGATCGCCTCTTCCAACTCCGTATGTGCGCGATACTGAATTCTCTGATCAATTGACAGGATCAAGTCTTGTCCGGGCTTGGGCGAGCGGATGTTCTCGATATCCTCGACGATACGTCCCTTGTTGTCCTTGATGACGCGACGACTTCCCAGCTCACCGGCAAGCACATCCTGCCAACCACGCTCAACCCCTTCCTGCCCTACATCGTTGATGTCCGTGAATCCCAGTACATGCGCCGCAAATTCGCGTTCAGGATAGTACCGTTTGGATTCATGCGTCAGAAACACGCCCGGAATTTTCAGCTTCATTATCTTGTCGGCAATTTCCGGAATCACCTGGCGTTTCAAGTAAACAAACCGGGAATTCTTCCGATTGAACCGCTCATCCAGATCGCTACTATTCGTTTCCAGTAAGGTTGCCAGTTGCCTGAGCTGTTCCGACGATACCTTGGTCAGTTTCGGGTCGGCACAAACCGAGGCAATCGGAGAACTGATCGCCAGTATTTGCCCATTGCGATCAGTGATCATGCCCCTATCGGCATTCATTTCAACGATGCGACTATAGCGAGATTCTCCTTTTTCCTGCAGAAAATCATGATGCATGCCCTGCAGATAGACTGCACGACCGGTCAAACCGAGAAATCCCAGAACCAGCAAAGCAAAAAGCGCATATGAACGCCAGGTTGCCAGTTTGATTTGTGGTTTCTCGGTTTGTATCATGGCTTCAAGCCTCTTATCTCTGAATCTTCACTTGCGGAACTGATGGATACAATTTGTATGCTCGTGGCGGATGGCACCTGCATATTCAACTGTTCGCGCGCAATCCGTTCGATGCGCCCGTGCATAACCAGCGTGCTCTGCTCCAGTTGTAACCTGCCCCATTCCACATCGAGCTTACGCTCGATCTCTTTCTCCTTTTCCAGGGTCATGAACAACTTGCGCGCCATATGTTGTGAAGTGACGACGCCCAAAGCACATACTATGGATAACGACACCAGCACAATATTCAACTTGAACATTTGCTTACCCCGGATAAAACTGTTTTTCCGCTACCCGCATTACTGCGCTGCGCGCTCTGACATTTTCCTCCACCTCATTGCTTCCGGGGTGAATCGCCTGACCTATCCGCTTCAAGGCCGGTTTACTCAGTCGCTGTATTTCGCTTTCCGGCATGGGAATACCACGTGGCGGCTCATCGACAGTGGATGCCTTGCGTATAAACTGTTTCACCATACGATCCTCGAGCGAATGAAAGCTAATGATCACCAATCTCCCCCCCGGTTTCAGCAAATCAACACATTGCGGCAATGCTAACGACAGCTCTTCAAGCTCCTGATTGATATAAATCCGAATCGCCTGAAAAGTGCGCGTCGCCGGATGCCGGACAGTTTCCCGCCGAGACTGCCGCGCGCGTACGACCGCTGCGACAATCTCGGCAAGTTGTAATGTGGTAACAATAGGCTGCCGCGTTCTTGCCACAATAATCGCTCTTGCAATCTGCCGAGCATACCGTTCTTCGCCATAATCTCTTATCACCCTTTCCAGTTGATCTTCAGATACCACCGCCAGCCATTCCGCTGCGGTTTGCCCACGACTCGTGTCCATTCGCATATCGAGCGGACCGGCCAAACGAAAACTGAATCCGCGCAACGTCTCTTCCAGTTGCGGGGATGAAACCCCGAGGTCCAACAAAATGCCATCCACTGCTTCAATACCCAGCTGCAGCAATTTCTGTTGCATGAATGAGAAACCACAATGATGAATACTGAAACGTTCATCCTGAAGCATCCCACCGAAAGTAATTGCTGCCGGATCCTTATCCAAAGCAATCAACCTGCCCCGTTCATCGAGCAGCGACAAAACCATGCGACTGTGACCACCACGCCCAAAAGTCCCGTCTACATAAATTCCACCCGGCTTTATCGCGAGCGCTTCCACCGCTTCATGCAACAACACCGAAGTATGCATTGCGTTACATCGGAACCTGATTACAGGGAGAATCCATTCAACTCGGGTGGCATAGCACCATTATCGAAATCAAGCGCGGCTTCAATCTGCTGATTCCATTGCGATTCATTCCATAATTCAAATTTTGTACCCTGACCAACCAATACGACTTCTTTAGATAAACCGGCAAATTGCCGCAATGGTGGCGGCACCAAGATGCGCCCAGCGGCATCCATCTCGACATCACTGGCATTACCTACCAGCAGTCTCTGCAAGCTGCGGGTTTTCGTTTCAAAACTTGGAAGATTATTGAGTTTTTGTTCTATCGGTTCCCACGCTGGCTGAGGGTAAATCAGCAAGCACCGCGAAGGATCAACTGTGATGATCAAACATCCCGCACAGGAGGACATTAGTTCGGCGCGGTATTTTGCGGGTATCGCAAGCCTACCTTTCGCATCCAGACTAAGTTGCGTGACGCCACGAAACATATTGTCTCCCCAGATTAAGAAGAAATTATCGGGTTAAACCATTCTCCCCCACATTCCCCCACTCCTTCCCACTTTAATCAAAAAAAATGGGATAGTCAAGTTGAACCAAAGACGTTTATAGTTTCACGACAAAGACTTAAATGTAATATTTGACGCGCATTAAAAAGAAAAATATCAAAAAAAATAATATAGATAAGAAAATAATTGAATGTAATTTGTCATTTATCTACAAAAAATGGCCCCTTATCTTGTTTGACTCACTGAAAGCATGCAAACTGTCAGAATCGTAAATTTCCACTTCGACTTACCCATGACACCAATATATTGGAAACAAGCGACACAGGATCTGGCCGCATGCGATCCAATCATGCAACATCTGATTCATCAATTTGAAAATGCGACACTGGTATCCCGAGGATGCGCATTTACAACCCTGGCACGTTCAATAGTTGGCCAACAAATTTCCGTCAAGGCTGCCGAAAGTGTCTGGCAGCGCTTTATCTTGGCTCTTCCAAATGTGTCACCATTATCTATTACTGATGCAGAGCCGGATCACCTTCGCGCTTGCGGGCTCTCTGCAAGAAAAATCATTTATCTGAAGGATCTGTCACGGCAATTCCTGGACGGTGTCTTGAATGAAACAGAATGGGTTGCAATGGATGATCAAGCCGTTATCGACAAGCTTATTCAGGTAAAAGGCATTGGTCGCTGGACCGCAGAAATGTTTCTGATCTTCCACCTGCAACGCCCCAATATCCTGCCGCTGGATGACATCGGACTACAACGCGCAATCAGCCAGCACTACCTTAACAATCAACCAGCAAACAAAAACAACATGCTAGCCATTGCTCAGGTGTGGCACCCCTGGTGTTCTGTAGCCACTTGGTATTTATGGCGCAGCCTGGATCCATTACCTGTTGAATATTAAAAATCCTTCAAAAACCAACACTTGATTGCGTATCGCAGTCTATTTTGCTATATTCACCGACCAAACGATGAGAGGTATTTAAATTTCCAGTCCGAGTTCTGCAGTCTTTACCGATTCACCGCCCCGTTTCCTGTCCATCGTGGTTCCCTGCCTCAACGAGGCTGACAATCTGGATATTTTCTTTGACAGACTGGAATTCACTATGCTGAAACTACAAACGTATCACTATGAAATCATCTGCATCGACGACGGCAGCACAGACGACACCCTGGCAACGCTCCTTCGACATGCGGCACACAATCCCCGCATCACGATACTGGAACTATCGCGCAACTTCGGCAAGGAAGCAGCACTCACTGCCGGTATCGATACCGCCACGGGCGACGCAGTCATTCCGATCGATGCCGATTTGCAACATCCACCGGAACTGATCATCGACATGGTCAGGGAATGGGAAAATGGCATCGATATCGTATTGGCACGACGCACATCACGAAATACCGATCACTTCGTACAACGCTGGATCACGCAATGGTTCTATCGCTTGCATAACCACATCTCGGAATGTGAAATCCCGCGCGACGTCGGCGATTTCCGCCTGATGGACAAACGCGTGATCGAAGCCCTGCGACACTTGCCCGAACGCCGACGCTTCATGAAAGGACTGTTTGCCTGGGTTGGATTCAAGCACACCACACTCGATTTCACTGTAGAATCGCGCAAATCTGGACAATCCTCTTTCAATGCGAAACGTTTGTGGATCCTGGCACTGGAAGGAATCACCAGTTTCAGCACCGCGCCTCTGACGGTTTGGGTTTATGCCGGATTTATCGTGGCACTGTTAGCCTTGGTATACGGTTGCTGGATTATCATCAAAACATTACTGTTTGGTGTCGATGTGCCCGGTTATGCCTCGCTGCTTACCGCCATCCTTTTTCTTGGCGGAATCCAGTTGATGGGCATCGGTATCCTGGGAGAATATATCGGCCGCATCTACAGTGAAAGTAAGCAAAGACCGATCTACATCATCAGACAGCGTCATGATGGAACACAAACCCATGCTGAACCGTGAAACCGGGCGGCAACTGACAGGCTTTTCACTGATTGGCGTGATCAACACACTCATACACTTGATCATTGTCACCAGCATGGTCGAACTCCTGGAAGTCCACCCCATACCCGCCAATGGATTTGCGTTCATCAGCGCCAATCTTTTCTCCTTCTGGGCAAATAGCCGCTGGTCTTTCCAGACCGCTGTCACCAGTCATCGCTATGCACGATTCCTGATCGTCTCACTCGCAGGGCTGACCGTTTCACTGATAGCCGTTGCCATCAGCGAAACCCTGCACTGGCATTATCTGATTGGTGTACTCACATCGTTCATTTTTCTGCCCCTGATGACATTCCTCGCACACAAAAACTGGACATGGAAAAACCTGCAATAAGCGATACCGGTATGCAGTGGCATCAAATAACAAGCCATCCATTAACGGCTGCGACGATACTCGCGCTACTCTGCCTGGTTTTGCACCATAGCGCGTTATCGGCTGGCTGGCGCTTTGACGATGGCCCGCACCTATTTTTTACCGCAACCTATTCACCCTGGCAGTATTTCTTTATTCCCGACATCATGCGTGAACAATCCTGGGCGCATATCACGCCTTGGAATGCCTTTTTCTATGAATTAGGGTTGCCATTTTTTGGCCTGAATCCCACAGAACATTATGCCCACCTCCTGTTCATAATATGGGCAGCCGCCATAGCGACTTTTTTATTGCTGCGACTCTGGTTTACTCCCATGGCCTCTTTCATGGGAGCAGCACTCTTTCTTTCCATGCCGGCAACAGGCACTGTGGGACAATTGCTGATGACCGGACATTATGCCTACGGATTATTGTTCACGATTCTGGCGTTTTACTTTTTTGCGCGTGGCTTGCGTGAAAACAATCCATTCCTGTCGGCAGCAGCGGCTGGGGTTTATGCACTGGCCTGCCTGAGCAAGGAACTCTACGTTCCCATCATTGCAATACTTATCTTTTATCCTGGTGGATCATGGAAAAAACGTCTGCGTCATTTATGGCCCGCCTTACTTGTCGCCATAGCCTATGCTGCAGTGCGGTTACAAGTGTTGCAAGGAATCGGTGGATATGGTCGGCCACCTTTATCGGGGCAGCTGACCCTGAGTGAGGTACTGACAGGTTTTTTTTCAAATCTGTTCGGCAGTGGCTGGGTTACTGGGCTCATCGTAACGTATTGCGTCATTTCCCTATTGATTGCAAAGAGCCAGCATCAGCAAAAAATCAATATCCTGTTTCTATCAAGTATAGCGATCACTGTCGCCACACCCATCCTGCCAATGCTACAAACTGGCTTTGCGGATATTCTGTCCTCGCGATTATTATTTTTTCTTAGCTGGGTACTTGCGATGGGATTGATTTGGTTGACACATTCCAAACCGACTCATGTCATCACCCTGATAGCCGTTGCTGGCGCGCTCATTTTTTCCCAGCAACAAACGATTGCGATGATCGCAAGCAACAGTAATATCCTGGAGAAACAGAATCAGTTTCTAATCGAAAATGAATCAGACGGCTTCTTTCTGCCATTTCAGTTCAAGGATCTCAACTATCTGTCTCTCATACAGCAGGCTAATCTGATCATCACCGGACGGCATTCACCCACGCTGATACGTAGCGATAAGGAATTGATTACATTAAGTGAAAGGGGCAATTCAACACTATACGCATACGACGACCATTCTCATTACGTTCGCCCTCTGACTGACAGCCAGTTGCAGGAAATTACAAACCATTTACGCCAGCAGCTTTCTGCGAGCTCCAATCAATCATTGGGTATTCATGTCGCCGTTGAAAGCCAGGGACGGCGCAAGATCCTGCAGTGGAAATTTTCAGGGCCACCAGGCCATTTTCTGCTTCACATCCGTGATTATGGCATGCTGACCCTTCCGGCATCGGGAACCATGTCCTATGGAATGGATATTGCCGGACCTGCCAAAAAAGAAACTCAAGCCTACGTGTACCTCGTTTCTCCTGAAGGCTGGATTGCCCGGTCCCCCGACTTCACCATCAATCCATCGATCAACAATGCGTTTACGTGGAGTGGCAGATCGGCGACGATTGACTAGCTCCCCCAATACCGATCCAAGCGTTTATTGCATTTTCAACTCTTGATTCAGTTGCAATGCGGCCGCTTCAAATTGACACGCATCCGGAAAGAATTTACTCACCAGACATGAACATCTGGATTACAATCCCGAATCGGAATCTTTGATAAACTATGCACCCCACCCCATGTCTTCAGTCTATTTCGATCACAATGCCACCACCCGCATAGACGATGCCGTACTGGATGCCATGCTACCCTATTTCCAGCAGGAATTCGGCAATGCATCGAGCAGGCATGGCTACGGCATTCAGGCTCGCCGTGCCATCGACCAAGCACGCCGGCAAGTCGCTGAAGCTGTGGGTGTGCAGCCAGTACAGGTCATTTTTACCAGTGGCGGCTCGGAAGCCAACAATTTGTTCATACGCGGCGCAGCCGATAATCTCAAACCGGGACACTTGTTCATCAGCGCAATCGAGCACCCCTGCGTTCTCAAACCGGCACAGGCTTTGTCCCGCCGCAGCGGTGAACCATGGAATCTGCAGCAATTTTGCGTCGATCCTGCCGGGCGGGTGGATGTAGAGGCAGCCGGACTTGCCCTGCAGCAACATCCACCCAGGCTCGTTTCAGTCATGCTCGCAAACAACGAAACCGGTGTGATCCAAAATGTCGCTGCCATTGCCGAAATGGCGCGTGTGCATGGCGCTTACATTCACACCGATGCCATTCAGGGATTGGGAAAGATACCGGTTGATTTTGCTGCCCTGAATGTGCACGCCATGACCTTGTCGGCACATAAGATCAATGGTCCCAAGGGTGCAGCCGCACTAATCGTTGACAAGCGCCTGTTGTTGAAACCATTGATTTATGGTGGTGGACATGAAAACGGTTTACGCTCGGGTACCGAAAACGTACCCGCGATTGTCGGCTTTGGGGTGGCCTGCTCGCTCGCACAGGCACGCACTGCTGAAACGACGCATCATGTTTCCGGTTTGCGCGATCGACTGGAAACAGGCCTGATCGGTATGGGCGCAACGATTTTCGGACGCGAAGCCACACGCATTCCCAATACCTGTTACTTTGCCTTACCGGAAATCGAGGGAGACACCCTAGTGGTGAAACTGGACAAAGCCGGATTCGCCGTCGCAGCCGGCGCCGCCTGTTCCAGTGTCAATCCTGGGCAAAGCCATGTGCTCGGCGCCATGCAGGTCGATCCGATGCTGGCACGATGCGCAGTACGCGTCAGCCTGGGGCGGGACAACACTATGCAGCAGATCGATGACTTTTTGCATGCCACACAACGCATCGTTACCGAATTAAAGCAAATGAGCAGTCTTTCCTTTCAATAACCCGCGCCCTCGCACCAAACTTCGTTACAATGCCGCACTATGACGTTTCCATTCAACCCATACTAGCCATCGGGATGCCTTTGTTCGTCCCGTTATCAAACCAACATGACGCATGATCATCCATCTTCATCCGCGACTCCGATCAAAGCCATCATCCTCAGCGCCGGACAAGGGCGAAGGCTGTTACCGCTAACGGAGAACACACCAAAATGCCTGCTACCGGTCGCCGATCAACCGGTACTATCGCGACAAATCGACGCGCTGCTTACAGCCGGCATCGATCACATTACCATCATCACCGGCTTTAAAGCTGATTTGATAGAAACCCTGCTCCAGCAGCGCTATGCCGCTCATCCCGATATCAAAACACGCTTCAATCCGTTTTATGAAGTAGCAGACAATCTGGCCAGTTGCTGGATCGCACGCGACGAAATGAATGGCAGCTTCCTGCTATTGAACGGCGACACCGTCATCGAATCCGCGCTGCTGATGAAAGTCTTGAATTCAACACCAGCGGCCATTACACTGAGCGTGGATTACAAGAATACCTACGATGCCGACGATATGAAAGTACAGTTGGATACTGAGGGCTGGGTGCAACAAGTCAGTAAAATCGTACCGCCCCATCAAGTCAATGCGGAGTCTATCGGTCTGCTTTATTTTCGTGAGCAGGGCGCACTCCTGTTTCGTCAGTCTGTTGAGGAAGCATTGCGCCATCCGGCTGAATTGAAATCCTGGTATTTATCGATTATCGACCGCCTTGCCAAGCAGCATCTGGTCCGGGCCTGCTCGGTGAGCGGTTTTCGCTGGTGCGAGATCGATTTTATCGAAGATCTGGCACGTGCCGGCATCATCTTCAATCTGTGACACTATGACCCATCAACCTGCCTTTACCGATTTCAACGCCACCATGCGCAAGTTTGGTGCACCGCAAACGATCATCCACAGTTACCAGCACTGGACCGTCCTGCTCCGCCCGGCGCAGGTGACTCTCGGTGCACTGGTCCTGGCGGCACACGAACCGGTCACATCCTTTTCACAACTGAGCCCCGACAGTTTTACCGAATTGGCCACTGTGACGCGACACATTGAAGCCGCTCTGACCCAGGCATTCCAATACAACCGGATCAACTACCTGATGCTCATGATGATCGATCCGGATGTACACTTCCATGTCCTGCCACGATACGCCGGACCCCAGTCGTTTGCCGGAATGGTATTTGTCGATGCAGGATGGCCTGGCGTGCCCAATCTGGGTGAACCCAATCAAACTGACAGCACGATCAACCAGCATATCCTGCAACAACTGCGATCCTGCTGGCCCGAATGACATGCGAGAAAGAAAGTGAGCGACCCCCAAGCCCCCTATATCAAGGAATTTCCACTGCGTGAAGCACATCATCTGGTACGCGATCTGATGACACCCAATCCCTGGATTTACTGGACCGACTTCCTGTTCCATATTACATTGGGCTGGGCTGCTTTTCTAACCGCACTGTTTTCCCCTTTTTTATCGCTGTGGCAATTAGGCGGTTTTATCGTGGCCGTACTGGCACTGTATCGTTCGGCGATCTTCGTTCATGAGCTGGCGCATCTCAAAAAGGGCACATTCCGGAATTTCCGGCTGGTCTGGAATGTCATTTGTGGCATTCCCTTCATGATTCCCTCGTTCACCTACGATGGCGTACATAACGATCACCACAAACCAGATGTCTACGGCACAACCGCTGATGGCGAATATCTGCCTTTTGCAACCCGCAAGCCAGCAGAAATGGTAGTGTACGTACTTTTGTCCTTTCTGATTCCACCCTTGCTGGCATTGCGTTTCGTCGTGCTGACACCGCTGTCGTACCTGATACCTCCGCTGCGTAAAATCGTCTGGGAGCGCGCTTCCTCGCTAACCATCGACCCCGCATACCGGCGCGGCGAAAATGCCATCCGTAACGACAACAACTGGCGCCAACAGGAAATGGGAGCTTGCCTATTCGGTGCCAGCATCATTGCACTGGTCGTGTCGGGCGTACTGCCCTATTCGGTACTGATCCTGTGGTATCTGACGGCAGTAACCGTCTTCATTCTCAATTCCTTGCGCACACTTGCCGCGCATGCCTACCGCAATCCTGGCGATCACAAGATGACTTTACCGGAACAATATCTCGACTCCATCAACATTCCCGGCAATTTTCTGGTTACACCGCTGTGGGCACCGGTTGGATTGCGCTACCATGCCACGCACCATTTATTCATGAGCATGCCCTACCACAACCTCGGCAAGGCCCAACGCCGCCTGATCAATAATCTGACCGACAACTCGCAGTACATCAAAACACTGCGCAATGGCCTGTGGCCCGCCCTGCGACAAATCTGGCAGGAATCCGCGGCTCACGAAGCATCACATCAACAGCACACCTGATGCTCAAGGTATTCTCATCCGATCGTTCCTCTAACCATCCCGACGGTGTCAACAGGCTGGTGCTATTGCGCCATGGTCAAAGCATCTGGAATCGCGACAAGAAACTGACCGGCTGGAGCGACATACCACTCAGCCTCAAAGGTGAAAAGGAAGCCGAACAAGCGGCATTCCTGCTCAAACAAGCAGGTTACACGTTCGACCTATGCTTCACATCGGTATTGCAACGCGCCCAGACCACCGCGCACATCGTGCTGTCATCCATGCAATTGGACATCCCAGTCATTGAGGACTGGCGCCTCAATGAGCGGCATTATGGCGCACTGGAAGGCATGGAGCGCTGGGCAGCCATCAAACGATTCGGCATCTGGCCCTTACTCGGCTGCCAAATCAAATTTGATGCGTCTCCTCCATTTCTGAGTCATTTGGATCCACGCTATCCAGGTAACCAGTCCCGCTATGCTGAAATCGGTCAGAACGAACTGCCGCTGGGTGAAAGTATGCAGCAAGCGCATGCGCGAATCAGCCCATACTGGCACGAAACGATCAAGCCGCAGATACAGCTTGGAAAACGGATACTGATCGTATCGCACCGCAATACACTGCGTATCCTGATGATGCTGCTGGATGATCTCACCCCGGTTCAGGTCATGGCGCTAAAAATGCCAACCGGTCGGCCTCTGGTTTACGAACTCGAGCAACAGTCCAGTTCCGTTCGCCATTATTATCTCGATCATCTTGAATGATCGCCGGTCTGCGTCATGTCAACCATTTACAGTTTTGCGCCCATTGCAGGGCGTCAGGCCCAGATCCTGATTCTGGGCAGCATGCCGGGCCAGGCATCCCTGGCAGCGGGACAATATTACGCGCATCAGCGCAACGCTTTCTGGCCGATCCTGTCGGCATGGCTGCAACTCCATCCCGATGCAGACTATGCCGCACGGATTTCAGCCTTGCAATCATCCCCGATCGCACTCTGGGATGTACTGAGATCCTGCAAACGCACGGGCAGTCTGGATACCGGCATCGAAGCCGGTAGCGAGATTATCAACGACTTTCAGTCTTTTTTCGCCACACAACCTGCCCTTACGCATATTTTCTTCAACGGTGGCAAGGCCGAAGCATCCTTCAGACGTTATGTCGCCTCAACCTGCGATACCTCGATCTTCAAACTGACACGCTTGCCCTCCACCAGTCCGGCCCATGCCCGACTATCTCTGGAAGAAAAAAGGTCTGTCTGGCACGCTGCCCTGCAGATGGCGCTGCAATCCCCTGTCACGACTGGATGACCAGAATTGTCATCGAAGTGCTAAAAATATGCATGATCGACACAGTGCTTGACGACTCTGCCTGAAATACGCTTAACTGACCCGACTCATCATACGGTTTCAATCCTGTCCCGGACACTCAGGTCGTACGCATATGCCTACACTCAAAACACATGGCATCCTTTTCCTGATCATGACATGTGCAACACTGCTGTTGCACGAATGGATCCCCCCTTATCTGCCGGATGGTGGCGAACTGCTAACCGGGAATTGGAGTGCCCGAACGACTCAAGCTGGCCGCATCGATATCGAAGACGGCACAATCACACTGCACTCTACTGATGCTCAGGTCGATACCGGCGTCGTGCAGTATATTGCGCCCATTGCACCGGGCACCATACTGATGCTGTCCGCCGATGCACGCAGTACAGCAGTCGTTGCCGGAACCAGACCCTGGCACCAGGCAAGACTCCTGCTGGTACAGCACAACGGCCACAGGAATCGCTGGGATCTGCCGATCACGGCGATCTCCCTGAGCGGAACCCAGCCCTGGGAAAATCATCGCACCTACTTTACCGTTGCGCCCGACACGCAGCACATCCGTGTGCTGGCAGAATTGAGTCATGCGACGGGATCACTGCAACTCAAAAACATACACCTTGCGTCCGTGTCTGAGCATCCGACCTATGTCTGGATCCAATCGGGCTTGCTGATTTCCTGGGGTCTACTTTTCCTGCTGCTGCTCGGTACTTGCTTATCGATTAGCCGCCATACCTTTCTGATGCGACTGACATTGGCATTCGCCTTCGCATCCATCATCATCGGAACCACGCTGCCAAGCAAAATCAAGAACCAGATTTCTGAGGAAGTCACCACACAGATACACGCTGAGCATCCAGCTTTCAAAGCACTCGTACCGTGGGATCTGTCCAAGGTATGGCATGTCGTTGTATTTTTCCTGTTGGGTCTGGTACTGAAAGCCACGATGAAACAACCTTGGTTCATCCATCTGCTCATCCTGATTCTGCTGGCAACCGGCACGGAACTGGCGCAGCTGTTCATCAGCAACCGTTCCCCGCTGGTAACCGACAGCCTGATCGACGTTGCCGGAGGGTTCGGTGGTCTGATACTCATGACCTTATTCAACCGTATCAGACAACACCAGAAATCAGTGCGCTGAAAAAACAGTGAAATAAATCGACTGACTCGCTGGCTGATTCGGTGTCACGATCGTCATACTGCATCCGCCCGATAGGCCGTAACCTGAATCTCGATTTTCATGCGCGGATCGGATAGTCCTGCGGCCAGCATCATGGCCGATGGCCGAACCTCGCCCAGATATTTACGCATCACCGGCCAGCACTTCTCAAAATCTTCTGCCTTGGGAAACACATAAGTCACCCGCACCACATCCTTCATACTTGAACCAGCCTGCTGCAATGCCGTTTCGATATTCTTGAAGCATTGTTCGGCCTGCTCCAGCAGATCGTCGGAAATGGTCATCTTGCTGTAATCGAAACCGGTCGTACCCGACACCAGAATCCAGTTCCCTTCCACTACCGCGCGTGAATAGCCGATTTCCTTTTCAAAAGTTGAGCCCGAGCTGATCAGTTTTCTTGCCATCTTGCTTTTCCTTGTATGTGTTCAAAATTTTTTGCGTAAGATAGCACTATAATTGCAGCCCAAGACACTTGCAAAGCGAGTTTTGTTCAACCTCAAACTTCCGATCATCCCAACTATGCCGATGACATTTTACTGGCACGATTACGAAACATTTGGTGCCGATCCCAAACGCGACCGGCCTGCACAATTTGCCGGCATCCGAACCAACGAGGCACTGCAGGAGATCGGTGATCCGCTGGTTTTATATTGCAAGCCTGCGCGCGACTATCTGCCGCATCCCGAAGCCTGCCTGCTCACCGGCATCACACCCCAGCTTGCGGAGCAACAGGGCATGCCGGAAGTCAAGTTCATCAAGCGCATCCATGCCGAATTGTCACACCCCGGAACATGCGGCGCCGGCTACAATTCCTTGCGATTCGACGACGAAGTCACGCGTTTCACGCTGTACCGCAACTTCTATGAACCCTATGCACGCGAGTGGCAGCATGGCAATTCACGCTGGGACATCATTGATCTGGCACGCATGACTTATGCACTGCGCCCGGACGGCATCACCTGGCCACAGCACGCTGACGGACAACCCAGCTTCCGCCTGGAAGATTTGACATCTGCAAACGGACTGGTTCATGACGTCGCACACGATGCCCTGTCCGATGTCCGAGCCACCATTGCATTGGCGCGTTTGCTGCGGGCACAGCAACCCCGCCTGTACGACTGGTTGTTCCAGTTGCGCGACAAGCGCAAAACCGCCAGTCAGCTCAATCTGTCCAGCCATCATCCGGTGGTGCATACCACACGCATGTATCCTGCACAGAATGGCTGCACTTCACTGGTCATGCCACTCATCACCGAACCCGGTAACAGCAACAGCGTTCTGGTATACGACTTGCGCCACGATCCGGAGGCATTTCTATCACTGGACAGTGCAGATCTGCATCAATTACTGTTCACACGCCAGGACGCCTTGCCCGAAGGTACACAGCGATTACCGGTAAAAGCCATCAAAACCAACAAATGCCCGGCATTGGCACCCAGAAACACACTGGACGATGAAACAGCGGAACGCATCGGAATGGATCTGCATTCTTGCCATCGTAACTGGCAAACATTACTCGCTCATCCCGACTTTTTTGAGCGGGTAGCCACCGCTTATTCCAGCCAGACATTCGAACCGGCCGGTGATGTCGATAGTGCGCTGTACGATGGTTTTTTCGATCAGACCGATCAATACTACTCCGCTCAAGTCCGTCGCGCCTCACCGCAGGACCTGGCAACCTCATGCTTTGATTTTCACGATTCACGATTGCCCGAACTGCTGTTTCGCTATCGCGCCCGCAACTGGCCTGAAACATTGACGACCGACGAATCGGAACGCTGGCAGCAACACTGTATTGCGCGACTCACTCAACCGGAAGGGATTCATATGACCGTACACCGATTCACCTCAGAAATTGCAAGATTGCGGGAATCCGCTCCCGTCCGCCCTCAGGCTGCCGAAATTCTGGATGCCCTCGAAGCCTGGGGAAAAAGCATCCTGTCAGCCTGACTCCCCGGTATCGTCAGCTTCCCCCGAATCAATAGCCATAACGCACATCATGCGTTGACCCGATCATGATAAAATTCCCTTCCCTGTTCTGGATTTAATGACGGCTGGATGAATCCAGTCGCACACGATGAAAAACGATTATCTTGAAAGAATTCTGACCGCACAGGTCTATGATGTAGCAATCGAAAGCCCGCTGGAACGCGTCGCCAATCTGTCGGAGCGCATACATAACCAGATATTGCTGAAACGCGAGGACTTGCAGCAGGTGTTCTCCTTCAAGTTGCGTGGTGCCTACAACAAGATGATCAAACTGTCCCCAGCCATCCGCAACCGGGGTGTCATCGCAGCCTCGGCCGGCAATCATGCACAGGGTGTAGCACTGGCCGCCAAAAAACTGGATTGTTCTGCAACCATCGTCATGCCGGTCACGACACCACAGATCAAGGTCAATGCCGTAATGGGACATGGTGCCACGGTCACCCTGCATGGCGACTCATACAATGACGCCTATGAACATGCCATCGCACTCGCCAAGGAAGAGGAAGCCACTTTTGTGCATCCCTACGACGATCCTGATGTCATCGCCGGCCAGGGTACCATCGGCATGGAAATTCTGCGTCAGCACACCGGTACCATTCATGCGATTTTTGTTCCCATCGGTGGCGGCGGTTTGATCGCGGGTGTGGCAGCCTACGTAAAACGACTGTATCCCAGAATCAAGATCATTGGCGTTGAGCCAGTCGATTCGGATGCCATGTATCGCTCGCTGCAAATTGGTCGCCGCATCAAACTGCCGCAAGTGGGGCTGTTTGCCGATGGTGTAGCGGTACGGCATGTCGGCAAGGAAACTTTCCGCTTGTGCCGCGAGCTGGTCGATGAAGTCATGCTGGTCGATACCGACGCCATTTGTGCGGCTATCAAGGATGTATTCGAGGACACTCGCACCATCCTGGAACCTTCCGGTGCGCTGTCGATTGCCGGCATCAAGGCTTACGTTGCGCGCGAAAACATCCAGCACCAGACACTCGTTGCCATTGCATCCGGCGCCAACATGAATTTTGACCGCCTGCGCCACATCTCCGAGCGTGCCGAAATTGGCGAACAGCGCGAAGCGGTCATGTCGGTCACCATCCCGGAGCAGCCCGGCAGTTTCAAGAAATTCTGCAATCTGCTCGGTACCCGCAGCATTACCGAGTTCAACTACCGTTACGCCGATCCGCAAGTGGCACATGTTTTTGTCGGCATATCGGTACGCAATCAGCAGGAAACGCAGGCACTGATCGAGGAATTGCGTCACAGTGGACTGGCCACCGAGGATTTGAGCAACAATGAAATGGCAAAACTACATGTGCGTCATCTCGTTGGTGGAAGGGCTCGCGAAGTCAAGAATGAAATTGTCTACCGCTTTGAATTTCCGGATCGCCCTGGTGCACTGATGAATTTCCTGAATAACATGAGTCACAACTGGAACATCAGCCTGTTTCATTACCGTAATCATGGCGCGGATTACGGGCGGGTTCTGATCGGTATCCAAGTGGCTGCGGAAGAGAAGTCCAATTTCAAGGCATTTCTTGATCAATTGGGATATCACTACTGGGATGAAACTGAGAATCCTGTCTATCGATTATTCCTCGCCTGAGTCACATCACGCAGCCCGGCTATTTAGCCAACACCATACAGCCCAAATAACTGTCCACCTGGTGACTGAATTTCAGAAATCACACGCTGTTCACCTACACAAGTACAGGATAATTCTCACGTACACCATGTGAAGAATCCCCGTTACAGAACAAATCCATTCGGAAATCCAGTATCAAAAGACCCCCTTTTCCAGGTCTTATCGCATCTTTGATTTCGGGTCTTTGCCTTATGCTATCCACCATCGGACATCAAGCCATCGTCCCAAAACTGGATTTGGCTGATTTATCAAAGCACAATTGAATCAGGAGAAACTCATGGAAGAGCATTTTTCTAATCTCGGCTTGACTACAGGCGTTACCACCACAACGACCAATCTGCCAGTTCTCGCGATTCCAGTACGACAAGATGCTTCAAGCACTTTAACAT
This sequence comes from Nitrosomonas sp., assembly GCA_017879645.1. Lineage (GTDB taxonomy): Bacteria > Pseudomonadota > Gammaproteobacteria > Burkholderiales > Nitrosomonadaceae > Nitrosomonas. The sequence goes on along the minus strand of JAAEXZ010000009.1, from coordinate 23,427 downwards.
CCTTGAAGAATTTTTTTTCGCCTGGTACCACGCTGGCGGTCTTATCTCTGTTGCTTGTCTTGACGCTGATTGTAAGCAATCATATTAACCAGCGTACTGCAATCCAGTCCGAAGTCGTATCGCAACTGGCAATGCAGCATGTACAGATCACCAAGGCAGCACAACAGGCGGCCACAGGACAAACCTCCATTTTTTCGGAATTGCAGGAGCATCACAATCAACTGAGTCATTTGATCATGCTCATTTCCCAGGGAGGGGTCTATCACGACGAAACCGTTTCCCCTGTTTCGGCAGATTTACCCGCTCTGGAAGACTATCTGGATGATTGGCAGCTTGCTGACAAAACAGCACAATCTTTTTTTACCGAGAAAGATTCGCTGATACGCTTTGGCAGCAACATGAAAGCCGTTTCCCGTCACTACAGTCAATTTGGCCGCCGTATTGACGAGCTGGTCGCACGTATGGCCGAAGTGGGTCACCTTTCCGCCGAAATAAAAACGCTCGAATCGATCAGAGTTCATGTACGCGATGCCGTCAAGAACATCCAGATCATGCTGACCGGCGAATGGACGGCCACGGAAATTTCGGCACAACTGGCACAGGATCGCGCACAAATTTCGATCATCCTGCAAACCTTGAGTCAAGGCCGCAACGGTCTGGCAGCGGCTTCTGATAAGGATGACAAGATTCAGGACCTGCTTTCGCACAGCTATTCCCTGTTACAGAAACTTGCTGATAATCTGAATGTAATTGGCAAGGAAATCACCCATGCCATTGCCATCCAATCCACCAGCCTGGACATAGCCAATACCCATGAATCGATGTTGAGTCTGACTGAGCAATTGCAGCATGAATTGCGTGAACAGACTGCCTGGATGGCTTCTACACTGAACATTCTGTTCTATGGCCTGATTGCCGGCCTGGCGATAACCCTACCCTTTTTTATTCGATCCCTGCGTCATAAATCGCTAAAACAGGAAATACTCAACCATAAACAGGATTTGCTCAGCCATAACGAAATCGTTCAAACCCAGCAGGCCATGCAGACGCTGCTACTGGATATGAAGAAAATTGCCGATGGCGATCTGACGGTGCGTACCGACATCACTCATCACATGACCGGTTCCGTCGCTGATGCAATCAACTGCACCATCGAAGAGCTCCACACCTTGGTGGAACAAGTGAACCAGGCCAGCACGCTCGTCGTACAAACTTCACAGCAAGCCCAGCAGGTTGCGGTCGAATTATTGTCCGCCGAGCAACTGCAATCGGAAAAAATCGAAGAAAGCACCATCGCGGTTCTGGGCATGAGCGATTCCATTACCGAAGTCTCGGACATGGCAACGGAATCGGCACGTGTTGCCAAGCAATCCCTGGCAGCTGCGGAAAAGGGAGCATCGGCGGTACGCGAAACCATCACAGGAATGAACGATATCCGCACGCATATCCAGGACACCTCGAAACGGATCAAACGCCTGGGTGAAAGTTCGCAAGAAATTGGCGAAATTGTTACCCTGATGACCGACATCACCGAACAAACCAACGTACTGGCTCTCAACGCAGCCCTGCAAGCCACTGCCGCTGGAGAGGCCGGACGTGGCTTCACGGTCATTGCACAGGAGGTACAGCGGCTGGCTGAGCGATCGACCGAGGCCAGCAAGCAGATCAGCGAACTGATTCTCACCATACAACACGATACCCAAGATGCCATTGCTGCCATGGAAAGAAGTACGATGGGCGTCACACAAGGTACCCAGCGCTCCGATTCTGCCGGACGTGCTCTGGAAGAAATCGAACAGGTGTCGAAACAACTGGCGACACTGGTCACCAAAATATTTGAAGCGACCAGTACGCAAACAAGTTCAGCGAACAAAGTGGTTGCAAATATGGAAGAAATCCTGCACATTACCCGTCAGCACACCGTGGGTACCCGTTTGGCTACTACATCAGTCAAGCAAATTACAGGTTTTGCGACCGAGCTCAAGGCTTCTGTCGCGAATTTTAAAGTTTGATTCTATTTTCAATTACTCGTATTGATTGATAGTATTTCGGGATGAGCGCTCAATCCAAACTGAATATTTCTTCGATTATCGGAATCAAGGAAGGGATTTATCAGGTCTTTTCATTGATTGAACAGAATATCGACGCTATTACCAGTCATCCGGACAAAATCAATCCTCTCAAGGATTGCAAGAACTATATCCATCAAATGGATGGCTTGTTCGAGATGCTTGGGTTGAGCAGTATCGCCATCGTTAGTGAAAAAATGGAGCAGGTGGTGGATGCACTGCTGATCAAAAAGATCAGTCCCAACACGCAAATCTGCGACGCGCTGAAGCAATCCAACAAAGCTCTACTCTTTTACCTGAACGAACTCATCGATGGCAAGGAAGAAAATCCGCTCCGTCTTTTTCCAGCTTATCGTGGACTGATGCAGGTTTATGGGTATGAAAATGCCCCGGAAAGTGATTTATTTTTTCCCCGCCTGATTGCCACACCCGTTTTCAAACCTGAAGCTCCACACATCAATGCCACCACACAAAGATTAATCGCCAAACAGGTTGGTATGGAATTCCAGGTTGGATTGCTGAAATGGTTACGCGATCCAGCCCAGCAAAACAGTCTGCAGCAAATGGCCAATGCCATCGGCAAGCTGGAAGAATTCCCAGGAACTACCGAGCAGCGTGCATTCTGGTGGGTAACAGCCGGTTTTCTGGAGGACTTACTGCAACAGCAGGACACTTCCATCGACGTTTCGGTTCGTCGCCTGTGTGGCAAAATCGAACAGGCCATTCGCCACCTTGCCGCGGGCACCACCGAAAATACGGCAACACTGATGCGGGAATTGCTGTATCACATTTCCAACAGCGAATCGACCAGTCCCCGTCTGACTGAAATCCGCAACAGCTATACCTGGCCGGGTCAAATCGCCGACGATTCACCGACATTCGAGCAAGTCGATACACTGCAGCCCGTCCTGCAAAAACTGCGCAGCACGCTGATGCAAGCCAACGACATGTGGCGGGAATTTTGTGCTGGACAGCAAGAGAGTCTGGATTCGCTGTTTGAATACATCGAATGGCTCGGTCATCAGGCGCAACAAACCGAATGTGCACCCCTGACACAGATCATCCAGGTCATTGGCGACAGCATTGCCAATCTGCAAGCCCATCCCCAGGATCTGAACGAAGAACTGGCTATGGAAATGGCCACTGCCCTGCTGATGGTGGAAAGCATTCTGGACGACTTCAACAAGCTCTCACCCGATCTACCCCAGCAGATTTCGGCGCTGGCCGAGCGTTTGCATCACATCACCACAACGCGCCAAGAAGATACTGAGCTTCCCAGCATTCCAGCCATTGCACCACTCGAAAGCAAGACGCAGGAAAACGAACTACTGGGTCAAGTTACACAGGAGATTCTGGTCAATCTCGCTCAGATCGAGAACATACTGGACAAGTTCTTTTTTGAACCAGCCCAGCGTGCTGAATTGTCCGGCCTGGCCGATTTATTTCAGCAAGTTTCCGGCGCATTGATCATGCTGGATCTGCAACAAGCCAATACGCTGCTGACCCATTGCCGTCATCTGGTAGAAAAACTCCTGCAACCCGGGTACAACATTCTCGAAGCCGAGCAAATATTACTGGTTGATGGTCTCAGCAGTCTGGGCTTCTTTACTGAAGCCTACAAAAGCGGGCGTCCCGACAGTCATCAAATCATTGATGAGGCCATCCGATTATTCAATGCTGTCTCCACCACCGTTTCCCCTCCTGTCGCGATTCGACCACCGCAACCAGTCAAGGAAACACCTTTGGCGCCTGTCGATACCACTTCCGATCCAGAACTGCTTGGCATATTCCTTGATGAAGCAGAAACAGTACTGGCCGGGATCGTTACCGATCTCCAAAGTTATCAGCAATCCGCCAGCAGCGAAGCATTAACCAATCTGCGTCGCGCATTCCATACCCTCAAGGGCAGCGGCCGCATGGTGCAACTCAATGCCATGAGCGAGGTGGCCTGGAAACTGGAGCAGGTTCTGACACAATGGATCGCCGGAAAAAAACCTGTCTCTGACCCATTCATCGCATTGATTGATCGCGCATGCAAGGCCTATGGCGGATGGTGTCAGAGCCTGCGCGATCAGGGTCGTGCCGAAGTGGTCGCCGATGATCTGGTACGCAGTGCCGACAACCTTCTGCATGGTCGTGAAGATTCTGAAATACCAATACCGATTGCCACAACTGCGGCAATCAACGCAACGCCAGCAAATGCGGTTGTTGAAACTCCACCGGTCGTTGAAACGATCGTTGAGGAAACGCCACAACCAGAATTGCCCGCCACCCTGGCAGATTCACTTAACGATGAATTATTGCTAGCTTTCCTGGAAGAAACGCACGACATCATTCCACAGGTTGGCAGCAAGCTACGCGCATGGCGGGTACTGCCTCAGGATGAAGACATTCACCATGCACTGCTGCGGTTGCTGCACACCCTTAAAGGCAGTGCGCGCATGGCCGGCGCCATGCATCTCGGGGAATTGATTCATGCCATGGAAAGTCATATTGCAGCCGCTTTCCATGAGCACAGCATCAGTGATACCGCATTAGATCAACTAGAAAGCGAATTTGATCGTATCGGCGCTCAAATCGAACAATTACAGACCAGTCAACCCGTTCAGGCCTCTATACCCGAGCCTACGACCGGCGAGACTCCCGCCACGGATAGCGTCGCCATCGAAAGAACCGATTCGCTACAGGCGAAAACGATACTCCGCATCAATACGGAACTCATTGACCGGCTTGTTACCGATGCCAGCGAAGCCGGTATCTTACGCGTCAAAATCGACACCCAGCTTAATCAGTTCAAGCAATCTTTGCAGGATTTGTCTGAAAGCACACATCGCTTGCACGATCAGTTACGCGAAGTGGAAATACAAGCTGAAACACAGATGCAATCGCGTCTAGCTCAGCGACAGGATAACGAACACAGCCTGGATCCACTGGAATTCGACCGTTTCACCCGCTTGCAGGAACTGACGCGACTCATGGCAGAGAGTGTCGATGACATCATCACTGTACAAAAAAGCTTACGCGCTTCGCATATCGCCGCGGAAGAAGCAGCCGCGCAACAGTCCGTGGTCAACCGGCAATTGCAACAATCCTTGCTACAGGTCCGTACACTGCCATTTAGCAATTTCGCCGAACGCTATTACCGTATTGCTCGGCAGGTTGCAGATGATTTAGGCAAAAAAGCCAGTCTGGAAATTCAGGGCAGTGAAATTGAAATCGATCGCAATATCCTGGAAAAAATCAATCCTCCGCTGGAACATTTGCTGCGGAACGCCATCGCGCATGGCATTGAAGAACCTGCCCAACGACGTCAGGCTGGCAAGCCTGAAAGCGGACAAGTCACACTACAACTGCGCCAGGAAGCCAATGAAGTCATCGTTACCCTGAGCGACGATGGTCAGGGTCTCAATTTATCCCGCATACACGAAGAGGCCATCCGGTTGGGATTGATCCAGCCCGATGAAGCCTTGGACGATGACCAGTTGATGTCCATGATTTTCTCACCTGGATTGTCCACTACCGACTCGATTACCGGCATTGCTGGACGCGGTATCGGACTGGATATTGTCAGAAATGAGATTTCCATATTGGGCGGACGTATCAGCGTCAGCTCCCTGCCCAATCAAGGCACTACTTTCACCATTTACTTGCCACTCATGTTGTCAGTCGTACAGATCTTCATGATTCGGGCTGGCAAGCAAACCCATGCAATTCCGGCGTTCATTGTCGAACATCAGCATGAATTTGATAGCGTAGCATTACAAAAAATAAATCAGGAACGGCACGTGGAATGGAATGGCAAGAAATACCCATTTGCCCATTTGTCACATCTGCTGGATGAACCTTCAGACGCACAAATTCCCCGTCACGGGCGGGTATTATTTCTACACAGTGGAACCCAGCATATGGCAATCCAGATCGATGAATTCATCGAAGATACCGATGCAGTGGTCAAAAATACCAGTTCACAACTTGCCCATGCTCCCGGTATCGAAGGCGCCACAATCACGGCAAGCGGCGATGTCATCCTGATCATCAATCCAGTTAAATTGTTACAACGCAGCGAGCTTCAACACTATTTCGATACAACAACTGCCGATTTACCCGTCAATACGCATAAAAAGATGCCCAGAACCCCTACAGCCATGGTCGTCGACGACTCTCTCACGGTACGTAAAGTTACTTGCCGCTTGCTGGAACGCGAGGGATGTGAGGTGCTGATGGCCAAGAATGGCACGGAAGCACTGCAGATACTCCAGGAAAACAAACCCGATGTGATGCTGGTCGACCTGGAAATGCCCAAAATGAATGGTTTTGAGTTGATCAAACAAGTACGAGCCAACACGGCCACTGCATCCATTCCTATCATTATCATTTCATCGAGATCAGCGGAGAAGCACCAGAAAATTGCCAAAAGCTTGGGCGTGGATGTTTTTCTTGGCAAGCCATACAGGGAAGAGGAGCTGCTCAAACACTTGTCAACATTCGTCAAACAGGAATCCATCAGTCAACTGCAGCTGAATTGACACTGAAGTGTGTGCCAGCGCACCCCTAGTTTGCCATCTGGTGGATCACAAAGCGCTTGAGTCGGAATTCGTCGAATCTCTTCACAATGCCCAGAATCGATGAGAAAGAAATTTAAGGTAGTGAATTGGCAGATATTTACAGATGAGCATATCCTAGCTCATAAAAAAACAGCGCAAAATATCACATATCCACTAACATTAAAAACTAACTTCCAGTCTGGACCAAATTATTATCGGTCGTCATACTCACCGAACTATCAAGGCGCCCTTTGCGGAAAACCTTATAGAATGTTGGTTCATTCGCGGTTGCCAACAACTTCATCAACTCGTAACTGTTGACGTTGCGCTTAGATTGCAAAAGCAATGCGGCCAATCCGGAAATATGAGCCGTAGCCAACGAGTTACCGGATACAAAATCGTATGCACCATTTGGTAATGTCGTCAAAATATCCTGTCCGGGCGCGGTGACTGCAAGTACATGCTCGCTTTTTGTTGGAAGCAAGTCCTGACTATGTGTACTTCTGACGCCGATGACGCCAGGTTGCTGCGATGGAAAACCCGATTTGCCATCCACTTTGTCAGCTTGCGAAGCCACCACGATAATACCCTGCTTCACCGCCTTGTCTATCAGTTTTGCCAGTAACGGGTCGTGTGGTCCCGTAAGACTCAGATTCAGCACATCGACTTTCATTTCAATCGCTGTATTGATAGCTAATGCCAGCGTGAAACTGTTACATACAGCTTCGAGTGCACCTTCCTTGGTACCCCAACATGCCTTTAGCGAAACTACATTGCTATCAGGTGCAATACCAACGATGCCTTGTCCATTGTTTGGTTTGGCCGCAATCACTCCGGCAATTGCTGTACCATGATTATCCCCCAAGGCTACCAAAGATTTCTGGGCTACAAAATCCTTACTGCTCTGAATTTGACCATCCAGATCTGGGTGCTTGGCATCCACACCGGTATCGACGATCGCAATTGTTACATTCTTACCGGTTGCTTGAGAGTGAATCTCGGCCAGATTGATAGATTGGATATTGGATTGCAACCGATAATAGGGATCACTGTATCTGCTTGCAGATAAAACGTGAAAAGTATTCATCAACTGAACATTCTCAACCCGCTCATCCTTTGATAACGCATTGATCACGTCATCAATAGAGTGATTCTCACCAACCAGGTAAACGACACAATGTTCACCGATCTCCTTGATCGGCCACTGCGAGAGTAATTTCAATTTATAATCCGATTCCAGACTGGCGGCTATGCGCTTGCTCCAACTCGAGCTACTGTAATCCCCCCTGCGTCGGTACGCATGACTCGATGTCCCAATCGGGACACGATTGATATGCTTATCCGAATAAGTAACCAAAATAATACGTTCTGATTGTTTATCATCAAAAATCTGCGCATCAACCGACATTTCCAGTTCAGCATTCGCCACACCAGCACTCAGCATGCACCACAGAAACGGGACAAGAAACAAGCCTATTTTCATTCGATCACCCAGTTTCACACTATGACTCACTTAGAAGCAGGTAACCCATGCGCGAATTCAGCAAAGACAACTTCCTGATTATTTTTCAACCGGGTTATCGCGGCTTTAACCATTTGTGAATTCGATTGCTGGTTACCAATCCTGACTTCATACACACCGTTTTCCGATGGGCCACTCAGAATTTCACCCGAAACACTATCCAGGATAGTGTCGATCTTTTCTGGACTGAGTGGATCAGTAAAAACAATTCTAATAATATTCTGACTTTGTTCACCGGTCGTTGCACTGGCAAGTGTTCTGTATTCATTTCCAAATGTATGGTAACCAATCGATGAACTTAACATGAACGGTAGTGCAAACATGACAATACTTGCTGCCAATGCTACATGTTTAAAAAAACCAGCACTTTGCCCGGACATGGAGGGTAATTTTTCAATCCGTTTTTCTTGCTGTGAAACCACATACATCTGCGGACGTTTTGTTATTCTATTTTTTAATTGATTAAATGAAACTTGAGATAATTGCCGGGCCGAATCCAGTTGCGGTATTTTTTCGAATATCAGTTGTTGTTGATTCAATTCGATACGACACGCAATACAGGTTTTGACATGATTGTGAACAATCTCCCTCTCTGCTGCGTCAAGAGTGCGATTGATATACCAAGGCAAAAGATTCCAAACTTTCTGATGCTCAGTTTCACTGGAAAATTTTGTTTTATCAGATAACATCTTTTAGACCCTGCCGTTAAGTTCCATAAATAATTTAGCCAATACCTTGCGCGCGTGAAACATTCTGGTTTTCACAGTATTCTCAGGACATTGCATGATTTCAGATATCTCATTGTAATGTAGTCCTTGATAATAAGTCATTTCCACTACTGCCCGCTGTTCGGCCGATAACCTACTAAACGCCGTTTCTAGCCAGTTATCGGTTTCCAGTTGTGAAATCCACTGTGTACTTCTATCTGGAAAATAATCCAGTTCATCATCAAACTCTACTGCCCGTTCTTCCCGGACAATATTTTGTTCAACTCGTTTAATAGCTTTAAAATAAGCTATCCCTAGAATCCAGGTCGAAGGACGACAAGTCTGATCATAGGTTGATGCTTTTTCCCATACTACAAACATTACATCGTTAATGACTTCTTCAATTGCATCCTGGTTTCTCGTTATTTGAAAAATAAATTGATAAAGGCGACTAAAATACAGCTGATAGAGTTCTTCGAAGGCCCTTTCACTCCCTGTCGTAACTTCTGCAATCAAATTGCGCTCTTTTAGCTGTTGTTCATCAGAGCATAAGGATTTTCGCATTTTTATTTTTAATTTCGCATCCCGTCATGCTTGTTCATCTCAACCAACATTTTTATTCTTAAATTTTCGTATCGCAACGTATATTTCGCAATTCATATAAAAAGTTCATCACAAAAAAACAAAAATCAAAATCCGAATGTGATCGAGAACACTGCACGATGCCCAATATGATGCGGATGAAATTCCCAATGTGCTGCCGGTGATGACTGATAAGAAGCTGTACCTGCTTCTTCACTACCAAAGTATCGGATATCAATGCCAATATTACGCGAAAAATGAACTGTCACTCCTGAGTTCCAGTAGACATAATCATACTCCAGTATCTTCTTTTGTTTGTTAAAGCCTACACCACCGGATATTTCCACAGCATCCGAAATCGGGTAACGCCCGGTGATTTCAGTACTGAAGGACATATGATTCTGGTTATACCCATTTTCAGAAAAATTGACATTAGCCGTCAGCAAATCACGAAAATGAAGAAAAAAATAAAATTCGTTATAGTCGGCAACTCGATCAAATATTTTCCCATCATAAATGTATCGGGTCCATGCCACATTGGCTCGCCAATCATCCGATAAGGTATGTGCATATCCCAGATAAGGCCTTAATTCAAAACTAGAACGATCTTTAAAGCCATGATCCGCAAAATTCACTGTCGAGAAAAAACTACCGAGATATATCCCTGATCTGAATTGATAATCGATATTGGCTTGTCCCACCAGACTGCCATTACTTTTGGTATAGCCACGCCAAAGGTAGTCGGTTGCCCCCGTTACACTACCTGTTAACTCGGCACGTCCATCCAGGGAAAATGTCAACACAAGCGACGACAACGTCATCAGCACCGGCTTTTTCCAACAACCTAAGCGTATCCTTATTTCACTCATGCAAATTGTTATCAGCTTTTATTCTTTTTTGATCATGCAATACGCCAAGTTCAATCAATGTATCTGCCGCTCTCATTAACAGCATTCAAAAAAAATACCTAAACGCACATACCTAATAATACGAGCACACCCTTCACCCATTTCTGCTACAGAAGTATCCGGTACACAAATACCGGATGAAGATTTATCACATTGCCCAAACTAACTAACAAAATCAGACTTTGTGACTATTGACAGCAATAATTCAACGGAATTTTATAGAGAAACTCTAGTTCATTTGAACCTGGTTGGAAATTACAAGAATAAACGCAAATGACAGAAAGGTGAATATATTTAGATTTTAATAATACTTGTATTTAAGGCGATGTATGAAAAAATCACTCATAACGAAAAAAAAATTAATGACATTATATTTTATCCGCCCAGCAATTCCACCCGCCAGTGGTGTAGGTGGCACAGGATAGACTTTATGATCGATATATCCTCTTGCAATATTGACCAAACATAATTCCCCGTCGCTCCTCGCATCACTCCTACTCAATTTACCTAGCTTACGATTCAATTGAATTTGCGCTATCGATTAATTGTTATTGGTCATATTGGTCAATTTGGAACAAAGCAGCGTATATTTTCTCCGCTTCCCTTAAGTGCATGCATTGCGAGATCACGATAAGATCCACTTACTATTGTAGAATCCGTATTTTTCAGAAATTTTCGCAATCGAGAAACATTACGGGAATTGCGAACTTTTTGCGATGTGCTCTTTTCTACAATCATAGTAATGATCCAAACGCTATAATCGCTACCTGCAGAGAATTTAGCGTACGGATGGGAGTATCTAATGTCTGAATACATAGCTTGGTTTGATCATCTTTCCATGAATGACATCGGTCTGGTTGGAGGAAAGAATGCTTCATTGGGAGAAATGATCAACCATCTTTCACAAGCTGGCGTCAATGTACCCTCAGGGTTTGCCACCACCACAACAGCATACCGTGAATTCCTGTTCGCCAATGGTTTGGTCGAACGTATCAATCAGATACTGACTGAACTGGATGTCGACAATATCAACGCACTATCGACAGTGGGCCGAACCATTCGTGGCTGGATACTCAGCGCCGCAATCCCAGACAAGATTCTGCACGCCATATCGCAGGCTTATGACCAGCTGGCTGCCGGCAACCATAATCACCACGACATTTCCTTCGCGGTTCGTTCCTCTGCAACAGCAGAAGACCTCTCCGATGCCTCCTTTGCAGGCCAGCAGGAAACCCTGCTCAATGTACAAGGCTTGGAACAAATCTTCGATGCAATCAAGATCGTATTTGCTTCACTCTATAATGACCGGGCGATTGCCTATCGTGTTCATCAGGGATTTCCACACGAAAAAGTTTATCTGTCAGCCGGAATCCAGAAAATGGTGCGCAGCGATCTTGGTGCCAGTGGTGTGATGTTCACGCTGGATACGGAATCCGGCTTTCGTGAAGCCGTCTTCATCACATCAGCCTATGGTCTGGGTGAAACCATAGTTCAGGGTATCGTCAATCCGGATGAATTCTATGTCTTCAAGCGCGGACTATCCGCCGGACACCCTGCCATCCTGTCGCGACGTCTGGGTACCAAGGGTATCGAAATGGTTTACGCGGACAAAAAAACAACCGCTGACTCATTAACCTTGATACGCGATGTTGAAGCTGCACGACGCATGCAGTTCTCTCTTACTGATGCCCAAGTGGAAGCATTGGCACGCCAAGCGATAATCATCGAACAGCATTACGGCCGCCCGATGGATATCGAATGGGCGCTGGATGGTGTCGATAGTCAGCTATATATCGTGCAGGCACGTCCCGAAACCGTCGAAAGCCGTAACCCTGTGGTATTGGAGCGATACAAACTGAACAGCAAGGGCGCATTGCTTGCCGAAGGCCGGGCCATTGGTCAGAAAATTGGCCAGGGCACAGCCCGCTTGATCATGAATACCAATCAAATGCATGAACTCGAACCCGGCGATGTACTGATCACAGACATGACCGATCCGGACTGGGAACCCATCATGAAACGGGCTTCAGCTATCGTCACCAACCGTGGGGGACGCACCTGCCATGCCGCGATCATCGCGCGTGAGATGGGCATTCCTGCTGTCGTTGGATGTGGCAATGCAACCGCACTGATCACCGATGGCACGAAAGTAACAGTTTCATGCGCCGAAGGAGACACCGGTCGCATCTACGAAGGACTGCTGCCCTATGAACACCTGACGACCAATACCGGAAACCTGCCCGATCTCCCGGTGAAAATCATGATGAACGTCGGCGATCCGTCCCACGCCTTTTCGATTTCCCGCACACCCAATCAGGGGGTAGGACTGGCCAGACTGGAATTCATCATCAATAACCGCATCGGCATCCACCCCAAGGCACTGCTGGAATTCAACACCCTGTCGAGTGATCTGAAAAACCAGATCAGTCGGCGCATTGCCGGCTATACCAGTCCAGTTAACTTCTACGTCGAAAAACTTACCGAAGGCATTGCAACACTGGCTGCAGCCTTTTATCCCAATCCGGTCATCGTTCGCACATCTGACTTCAAATCCAATGAATATGCCGGCCTGATCGGCGGCAGTCGTTATGAACCCAACGAAGAAAATCCCATGATCGGATTCCGGGGGGTTTCACGCTATCTCGATGCCACGTTTCGTAGCTGTTTTGAACTGGAATGTCGCGCATTGCGCAAAGTCCGTGACGACATGCACCTGACCAATATCGAGATCATGATTCCTTTTTGCCGCACCTTGGAAGAAGCGGAACAGGTCACTGCCTTAATGGCATCGCACGGATTGATACGTGGTCAGAATGGGCTGCGTCTGATCATGATGTGTGAGATTCCTTCCAACGCTCTGCTGGCTGAAGAGTTTCTGCAATACTTCGATGGTTTTTCCATTGGCTCCAACGACATGACCCAACTCACTCTGGGCATTGACCGTGACTCCAGCCTGATTGCCCAACTATTCGATGAACGTAATCCCGCCGTAAAAAAATTGCTGAAAATGGCGATCGACACGTGTCGCAAGCAGGGAAAATACATTGGCATATGCGGTCAGGGTCCATCGGACTTCCCTGATTTTGCCATTTGGCTTTACCAGCAGGGCATCAGCAGTCTATCGCTCAACCCCGACTCCGTGGTCGATACCTGGTTACGCTTGTCCAAGGTCGAATCATAATGGTTCGGCAAAAGCGCACGGCATTCTACTTGTCGGACCGTACTGCCATCACTGCTGAAACCCTGGGGCACAGCTTACTGTCACAATTCGATGGCATCACCTGGGACAGAATCAACATTCCATTCATTGACAATGTCACCAAAGCGCAAGCCGTGCTCAAGCGGATCAATCAGGCCAGTGAACAGGATGGTCATCGTGCGCTGGTATTCAGTACACTGCTGAAACCGGAAGTGCTTGCCCTGATCAAGCAGGCCAACTGCCAGGTTTTCGATTATTTTGAAACTTTCATCCCCGCCATCGAAGAAGAGTTGCGCCAGCCATTCGCTCGCATGGCCGGACGTTCGCATGGTGTACAGCATCATTTGTCCTATTTCAGACGTATCAATGCCATCAATTTCGTATTGGCGCACGATGATGGCGTCAATCCCAAGTATCTGGATGAAGCCGATATCATCCTGGTCGGTGTTTCCCGTTCCGGTAAAACTCCGACCTGCCTATACCTGGGGCTACAATACGGCATTGCCGCTGCAAACTATCCACTCACACCGGATGACATGGATACCCTCCAAGTACCTGCCACATTGATACCCGTCCAAGATAAGCTGTTTGGCCTCACCCTCACGCCAGAGCAATTACACCTCATTCGGCAGGAACGCCAGCCTAACAGCCACTATGCTTCACGGGCGCAGTGTGAAAATGAAATCCAGTGGCAAGAAGCATTATTTCACCGCTTCAACATACCTTTTCTGGACACCACTGGAATTTCCATCGAGGAAATCAGCACCATCATTCTGGATCGCTGCGCCCTGAAAAGAAAACTGTATGGAGCGTAACAACCCAACCAGCATGTTCATTTCACATCGCACGCCAATTTCCACTCGATTTCGTCGATACTGCCCGGATTCACTGCCTCCCACCTCTGCGGTTGACTATAGGAACGGACCAGATCTCCGCCTTCCATGTTCCAGCTAAATAGCGAAAAAGCCAGCTTGCGCATCTGCTTTTCCTTGCAATCGTATTCACGGCGAATTTTCTCGGACAAGAATTCCACGCCGGAGGCTTTCTGTACCACACGATAGTCAAACAACGCCCACATCTTCGACCTGTCGCCAACCTTGCGGATGGAAGCCACATCGGCATAAGCCGTGAAACCACCTTTACCATCATTTTCACCAACTTCAGTCCATTCGGCCATGACGACAGTGCTCAAACAAGCCAGGGGCAATGCAAGTAAAAGCTTTCGCACCATACCGGTTTGCTCTCCCACACACCTAACAAAATTTTCAGTTACCCAATTCAACATGCGATGTTCCCGACCTTAATTGATATTCACCCTTGACTACCCTGCCTCGTTTCAGATCACAGCAAACCTCAATACGAACGAGTAGGAACCGCCGGTGCCACCGGAGCAGGTGGTGCTGCAGGTGCAACGGCAGGTTGCGCCGCCTGTTCCATGACAAAAATCTCGACTCGACGATTATCCGCACGATGCTCTGCTGTGTCGTTAGCGGCGATCGGTTCATGCGAGCCACGCCCATCGATATGAATACGGTTCATTGTCACACCTCGGCTGACCAGATAATCACGTGTGCTTGCAGCACGATTTACGGATAGTGGGTTGTTGATGGCATCACTGCCGGTATTATCGGTATGACCGATGATGGTGATGACCGTGCCTGGATTCTGATTCAGGCTATTGGCAAAATTATCCAGAATCGGCCCGAAATCCGGCTTGATGTCGGCCCGACCGGAATCAAAAGAAATATCGCTGGGGATATTCAGCTTGAGCCGATTATCCTGGGTTTGTGAGACTTGCACTCCCGTTCCGGCTGTTGCTGCTTCCATCTGTCTCTTTTGTTCTTCCATTTTTTGCGACCACAGGTAACCAGCGCCGGCACCCAGCAAAGCACCTGATCCGGCACCGATGGCCGCACCTTTACCCCCCCCGATCAACGCACCAATCGCCGCACCGGCACCGGCACCAATGGCACTCCCCTGCGCCGAGACGCGCTGTGATTCGGACATCGTGGTGCAACTACTCAGCGCCAGCATAATCGGTGGAATCATCAAAATTGTTCTAGTTTTCATTGTGTTCTCCTTGTATTTTTAGTTAACTGTGGCAAAACCCGATTGCGTCAGCCGATTCGGGCATAACAGTCGATTCATGACACATTTTATTTACCGCGCATGAACAATTTGTCCAGTTCCATCAGGCTGGTCTCAAACCAGGTAGGCCGCCCATGATTACACTGTTCGGATCGCTCGGTCACTTCCATTTTCCTCAGCAACGCATTCATCTCACCGAGCGTCAACTGACGATTCGCCCTCACGGCACCATGACACGCCATGGTTGCCAGCGTCTCATTGCGTTTGGCGGTTAAAACCTGGCTGGCGCCATATTCCCGGATTTCCTGCAAAATCGCCCGCGCCAGTTGCGCTATATCGGCATCCTGCAATACCGCGGGTACTGCGCGCGCAACCAATGCATTCGGCGACAACACGGCCATTTCAAACCCCAGTTGCTGCAACGCCTCCTGATTCTCTTCAACCACGGCAACTTCGAGCTCGTTTGCCTGGAAAGTGACCGGTATCAACAAGGTTTGCTGCGCAAGATGCTGGATGTCCAGCGCCTGTTTGAGCTGCTCATACATTATCCGCTCATGAGCGGCATGCATGTCAACCACCACCAGTCCCCGCGTATTCTGCGCCAGGATATAAACACCATGCAACTGCCCCAGTGCAAACCCCAATGGATGCGTGTCCTGTTCCGAATCAACTTGTACCGGATGGGCAGCATTTTCAAAGGGTACAGCTCGAGCATCGGCAACCATCGGTACCGCAGCAACGGGGGAAAGCCCGGCCTGCGATCCAAACAGGGTTCGGTAAAAACTATCCGGTTGTGCAGCTCTTTGGGCTGTCTTGTTGAACTGCGGGAAATTGGGATAGGATCGCACAGACTGAGCAGGTTCATCCGGCTTACTTTCCCGGTTTGGCGATGCCAGCGCTTTGTCAACGGCATGAAAAATAAAGTGATGCAACGCACGCGGTTCGCGAAAACGTACTTCTGTTTTGGTTGGATGCACATTCACATCGACCGCTTCCGGATCGATTTGCAGAAACAGTACAAACACCGGATACCGATCGAGATGCAGCACATCCCGGTAAGCTTCACGCAAGGCATGAGCTATCAGCTTGTCACTGACAAAACGAGAATTGACGAAAAAATACTGCGCATCGCGTGTCGATCGGGCATACGCTGGCAACGCTACCATGCCCTGCAAAGCCAGTCCTGTGGAATGTTCATCGATGCGAATTGCAGCCTGCGCAAATTCCTCTCCCATGATGGCTGTGATTCTTTGCTCCAGACCGGTTGCACGCAAGTGCCGTCGCACTTTCCCATTGTGTTGCAACTGCAACTCTATATCGGGTTGCGACAATGCAATACGCTTGAAGACCTCATCACAATGCGCGAACTCAGTTGCTTCCGACTTCAGGAATTTGCGCCGCGCAGGAATATTGAAATACAAATCATGCACATCCAGACTCGTACCCTCACCGAGTGCAGCAGGCATCGGTTGCGACATCGTCGCTCCATCGACCTGAATCTGCCAGGCATGCTCCTGCGCTGCCTCGCGGCTCGATAGTGTCAGTCTCGATACTGCGGCAATACTGGCCAGTGCCTCTCCACGAAAACCCAGGCTATTGATACGCTGCAAATCATCAAGGGTACTGATCTTGCTGGTGCTGTGCCGGGTCAGGGCCAGTGATAATTCATCCTTGGCGATTCCGCTACCGTCATCGGTCACACGAATTTGTTTGACCCCACCTTGCTGCAATTGCACGGTAACCTTCCTGGCACCGGCATCAATGCTGTTCTCCAGGATTTCCTTGAGCGCCGAAGCCGGTCGTTCTATTACCTCCCCCGCGGCAATCTGGTTGATCAGTAATTCCGGTAGTGGTTTGATGGTGGTCATGACGATCCTGACTTACAAAAGCGTCATTATAGTGTCCAACTTGGCACAACCGTCACACTTTCATTCTCCTTCTGCAGCCTGTCACTCAGCAGATCGTAACCTGCATCAGTGACCCGGCGAGTCCGATTGCCATCGTTCTCGCCCAGACTATTGGGATGGAATGGCTTTAAATACGTTGGGAGATTGATGCAGGACAGCTTCAATCAGTTCCGGCAAAGGCATCGCTTTACCGATCAGATAACCTTGAATAATGTCGCAACCCAGCGCCCGCAGACGCTCGTAAGTCGGATAATCCTCGACACCTTCGGCCACGACCGACAAATTAAGCCGGTGAGCCAGGTTGATCATAGAATCGACGATGCGTTCGTGGGTGTTGCGAATAGTCAGATGTTTGACAAATACCATGTCGATCTTGACTTCATCCAGGGGTAAATCAAGCATTCTGGCCATCGAAGAATAACCGGTTCCAAAATCATCCATAGCCAGCCGGAATCCCATTTCCTTCAGTTTCTGCAAGGTTTCAAGCGTAGTGGCATAGTTTTCCATGACCGCAGTTTCTGTCAGTTCGATGGTCACTTTGTTCGGCGGCACGTGCCACAACTGGAGACCCTGCAATACCAGATCCAGCAGCTCGGGATCACGCAAATCATGTGCCGAGAAATTGACCGACACGCCGGTATCGAGCCCAACCCTGCGATATTCTGCGCATTCCCGCAAAGCGGTATTGAACACCCAGGAAGTCAACCGCGACATCAATTCCGTACCTTCCGCGAGCTGAATTAGCTTATCTGTCGGAATCAGTCCTCGCTCGGGGTGATTCCAGCGCAGCAACGCCTCAGCAGATTCAATCTTGCCACTGACGAGATGCACTTGCGGTTGATAACACAAATGCAACTCCCGGGTTTCAATGGCATTTCCCAAATCGGACCAGAGGTCGATGTGCTGCAATAATGGATCTTCCTTCGTCGCCACATATTGCCGGATGGCTTCATTATCCAACCGTGCCTGACGAGCTGCCATGCTGGCATGACTCATCAACTGCTCCAGCGTGTAGCCACTTTCGGCACTCGATGTCACACCTATGCGCGGCGCCAGTAAAATGTTCTGCCTGCCGATCACAAAAGGCGGCGTCAGAATACGCAGGATCTTATGCGCTGCCAGCACGGCATGAGCATCCGAGAGCAGATCGATCAATAAACAGCAAATCTGGTAGCGCCCTGTGATACCCAGCAAATCTTCGATATTCAGAGATTGCTGAAGCTGCTGCGACACTTTCTGCATGATCTCGTCGACCCTGGCAAATCCCAATACGCCATCCAGCTCAGCCAGACGCTCAAGATTCACCAGCAGGAACGCATGATGTTGATTGCCGCCACTAAAACGAGCGAGCTTTGTGGCTGCGGCTTGCAGGAAACCCGGATAATCAAGGATAGTCATGTGAAAATGCCTGCGCTACAAATAGTACTTTTTGGCATCGATCCCATAGGCTCCCTGTGGCAAGTCATTAGCGATGGCATAGGACACGCCGGCCGGATTCGGTCCGGCCGTACGCAGATCGATTGTTACTGGTGCTGTATAAGGCTTCCTGCTGGCATCACAAATGATCATGATACGTGGCAGGAACCGCTGTGTGCGATTGTGAGCCAGCACGATCGCAATTTCTCCAGAATTAAGCTCCACCAGACTTCCAATCGGATAAATGCCGACACACTGTGCGAACTGCTCCACTAGAGTAAAGCTCAGTCCATTTTGCACATTGTCCTTGAGTTCCTTGAGTGCATGGCTGGGTTTCATGCCCTGCAGGTCAGGTTGCCCCCAGATCAGCTCCTCATAGCAGTCCACGATTGCAGCCATGCGACTGTAGGGATGCAACTGGTTGGCATACAAGCCATTGGGATAGCCATTACCATTCTCCCGCTCATGGTGCTGCACCACCATCATGACCACTTCATCCGTCGCATCACTCAATTGCGTCACAATGTCCTGGCCAAACTGCACATGCTGCTTCATCAGCTTACGCTCATCCGGTTTCAACCACAGACTTCTCTTGGTTTGCAAGGACTTGGGCAAGCGCTGCCTGCCAATATCCATCAATAAGCCACCCAGCCCAAGAATGGTCAATTCCTTGCGCGGCAATCCGAGATAACGGCCAAAGGCCAGCAAATGTACCGATGTTTTGATCGCATTGTCATACAGTTCCTTTCCGGTGACTTTGAGCTGCGCCATCAGCATGGCAGCATCGGGATTCCTGATAATGCTCTCACAGAGCGTATTCACCACATCTTGAGCAACGCGGATATCGAACTTGACGTTACTCTCGATATTGTCGCTGATATCATCGAAAATCGATGCAGTAGCCTGATAGGCTTTTGTCGCTGCTGGTAACTCATGTTCTACAGAGCGGCTATCCGTATAAGTCATGGTCCTACAAAGGATGGTATCCAGTGAAAAGGTAGCATGCGATGAATGCGCTTTGGTACCGCTGACCACACTCTGCTGAGTTACATTTACTGCACCTTTCTCTCGCTCCTGAACCACATCCGATACACTGCGATCGACATCCACATAAACCAGTGTGCAATATCGTTTCAATTTCTCGATATCGTCCTGGGACTGGATCAGGATCCCTTGAATGAGGTACGGGGTTTCCAGCCAGGGTCGATCAAGCTCGCAAACATACATTCCTGTTTGCAAATCATTGACTTCGACTTTGATCGTTTGCTTTGTATTCATTGAAACTAGTGATAAGAAAACTGAATCTCGCGCGTGCATCCGGGGTATCTTGATGCCATGAATGCTCATGCGATCGAACACTGCATTTGGGAATGCTTACGACTTTTTCGAAGTGTTTCTTGAATACAAAATACCGAAAAATATTCAGGATCAAGTAATCACGGGGATGCTGTCCGTCAGCTTTTCAGAACGGATTTAGCGGGGTGGTGTAACAAAAAATTCGCGCATCAGAAAATCTTCCAGTCCGGTCGTATCCTTCTCGCGTGCAGACAACACCACCACGCGATGCAGTCGGTGCGATTCCCAGTTGAAATCTTCCTTATAATACTGCCGAATCAACTCGATCATGCGACGAATGATTGCACGTTCGACATCGCCATCCGGTCCGGCATCAACCTGAATCATCTGCAAGCGTGGATTGCTCTGCCCGGTGGTCCAGGCGCGAAAGGAAAACTCGGCCGTTCTTGGACCTATCCGCAGAATCTGAAAGATACCACTGGTTCCCGGAGTCTGCAGATTACGCCTGACATTGGCCATGCGCGCCTCGTCTGCGGACATGGGCGGTGATCCGCTTGCAGGAGCAGCATTCTCCGGGTTATCAAAAATTCCCTCTGCGCGCCGGCGCGCCTTGATATATTCGGACAAATCCTGCGGTGCGTCAGGTGCAATTTTGGGTGGTGTTTTAGTGATCGCCTTTTCTTTTGCAGGCTGGGCCGGAACGGGTTTATTGGGTTTCTCAACCACTTTGGGTTTGGTCGGCGACCGTGCGGGCGGCTGTGCAGGTATAGGCAGCTTGTGTTGTGATTTCGTTTCTGCCTCTACCGGGTTGGCTTTCTCCTGGGATGGCCGTGCAGAATTTGGCGTAGAAGCCGGCATTGAGTTTTTTGCATTTTCGGTTTCATTCAGATCGATAAAACTTGCCGCAATGGGGGGGGGAGGTTGGATAGGCTCGATCTCCTGTAATGACAACACGAACCCTACTCCCCAGATCAGTAGAATCCAGATGAGTACCGCCAGTGGCAAAGGCCACCACAGACGAATTTCTTTCGATCTGGAGTTCGCCATACTCACACGGTTATTTATGCTTGACGGCAATCAGAAAATGCTGGGCGCCAGCAGATCGCGCACGCAACATGGCTTGCACGACGATACCCTGTGGTGCTTCACTATCGGCAGAAACGATGAGTTTCTGCTTGGCATCGGCTAGCAATGGCTTCAGGGTCGTGGCCAAAGTCTCCAGCGTGACAACCGTCTGGTTGATATATATTTTGCTGTCCTTGGTCAAGGTCAGGGTCACGGGTTTCTCGGCGCTAAGCTTTTCAGCTGCACCCTCGGGCAGATTGACCTGCAACGAATCCAGGTTCTGCATGGAGAGCGAGGCCAGCATGAATGTCGCCAATAAAAAGAACATCACGTCGATCATGGGAATGATCTCGATCCGACCTTTCTGGATCGGGCGCGATTTACGGAGCTTCATAGTGCTTTTCCTGCTGATCCAGGCGAATATTGTCGATCAATCGCGTCCCGAGACGCTCCATTTCGTCCATCGTCAGGGATTGCAAACGGGAAAAATAATTGAATCCGAACAAGGCCACCAGTGCAATAGCCAACCCCACTACGGTTGCAATCAACGCCTCCGCCACCCCGCCAGTGACCGCAGTCGGATTAACCACACCTTCACTGCCAATGACCTGAAATGCCCGCATCATACCAACGACTGTACCCACCAGCCCCAGCAACGGCGCTGCTGTGACAATGGTCTCCAGCGCCCAGAGCCGACGTGCCAGCGCTGCTTCGATAATCTGCGCTTCGTCGGCCGCACGCGATTCGGTCCACCATGCAGGTTTATGACGATTGGAGATGACGACTTCAAAAAAACGCTTGTAGTAATGCCGCTTGTCTAAACCCGATAGAATTTTCTCCAGATCATTCCACTTGAAACCATAAGTTTCCACAAGATTCAGCAAGTCACTTGAAAGCCGTGCGTAGCGCCAGTAAATAAAAGCCTTCTCCAGCATAATTGCCAAAGCGATCACCGCCAATAGCGACAGTGGCGCAATAATGATCCCGCCCAGTTTCAGCATAACCCAGGCTTGGTTCAATTCTTCCATAATCCACTCCAGTTTGAAGATATTCAATTGCTTCGAACGCAGCAACACACATTACGTTAAAAAATGATTACACAACAGGTCTGATCCGCTTGATTGCGGGCAGGGATCGCTCGGCGCCCCCATGCCATTGCAGTTATAATAAAGCCAATCAACTACGGCTTAGTCTACATTTACAACACCGGCCAACCGTGTTCACTCAAAGGTTCTAAGAATAGTTGAAAACACATGAGGTTGAAACTATTTCATCTGCAATGATGCATCATTTACAATAATCCCCACCGACATCGAAGTATTCATGTCAGCACACTACACCATGGCAAATACAAATATTGGATCATATCAACACCCCCTGATAAATCTTCTGCTGCTGTCTTTCCTGTTTACGGTTACCCCAGCTACTCAAGCACAATGGGTTGCTCTGGACCGAGCAGCAAAACCCGGGGAATCGCATTATTTCGATCCGGAAGCACTGGAAAAGCACGCACACCTCATCAAGGTCTGGATCTTGACCAGTTTCGACAGCAAGCAGAAAGGCGGATTTCACGCACTCAAGTCGCGCTATGAATTCGATTGCCAGCAACGTCTGGCACGCCCCATTGCGCATTTGCTGTATCCCGACAAGCTTGCTTCAGGCACCGTCATCGGCGCTCGTCATGAAGAATCACCAAACTGGTTTCCAATAGCACCCCAGTCCAATTTTCAGCGTGTCGCAGACACCATTTGTAAAGCACAATCCGAATAGAGTTACTGTGATTGTTTGTCATTCTGGGTAAAAAAATGCGCCCGAGTGCAAGAGGGTGTCACCGGGGCGCATCAGAGGGGTAAATCTTACGTAGTTCCTTGCTATCCTTTTCAGCATCTCCTTTACAACCAGCCGATCAGGCGTGCTGATCGGCAACAGCACATCCCGCCTGGCATTGCCAGCTACTGCACCAGCAGACGGTGAGTCTGAATCTGGTTCTTGGCGATCGGTGCCGACAGGTCGCCATTGACTACCGTTGCTGCGGCGATGTCGGTTTCGATATGCGAGGCTTTCTTAGCCGTGACGATACCGGGAGCCAGCGACAGGGTGTAGTTACGCGCCGCATCGGCTTGA
>JAAEXZ010000168.1 GCA_017879645.1 Nitrosomonas sp. | reverse complement strand
ATGGATACCTTACCCCGTATCGCGGCTTGTAGCGTCTCAAGCGCTTACAATCTGGCACTATTTCGGTATATATCCTGCCATCTCGCTCAAACACACCATACAGGTTGCTTTAATGTACTGCGACCGCGCTTGAGTTTGCCGTGATAACCACGCTACTGTTTACTACCAAAATAACTCTCATCAACTTCTATTCTACCTAACAACTTGTCTTTAAGAGTATCTGATGGAGATATATTACTTGCCTGAAAATGCCATACCAACGATTAATAATGTTACGATTATTTCCTAACAGTACAGTTGATTTGCTGGCAGGAATATCAATGCAAAAGCATTGAATTATTTTTCTAATGTAATAATTTCTTAATTTGCTGTTTCTTAACATTTTACTAGACTAACAGAGTGTATCTGCTAGTCTAGAAACTTACTATTTTTTCTGCTGATAAAAAAACCGGCACACCGGCTGTCTTTCGACAGTGGTGTGCCGGTGTTGTGCCTATACTTGGCTTATAGCTTCGTGAAGACCGGTATCACCGCTCCAGCAATACTGTTGATATAACGATTGCCTTGCGCATCAAAGGTCATCAGCAAGCCACCAAAGCGGCTTTCTGGGTCACCCAACAGAGCCATCAAACGTTGTACTTCCCACAACGCATCTTTGGCTTCCATCTTAACTTCACGGGTTTCGCCAGGTTGAACGCCTTTGTCGCTATCCATCGTCAAACCGGTTGCTACCAGTTCGCGTGGATAATCAGGATCCAGGTGCGATTGACCTAACTTGTTGACAAAACGTACACCCGCTGTCGTGAACTCACCAATGTTGATTTCTGAATCGCCATTGTTGGTGATTTCCATCGTTACGCGCAATGCACGTCCCGGTACGTCATAGTTCGCATGCGTTACTTTGATCGCTACAGGATTTGGTGCAATCGGCAGAGGTTCTACCTTCGATTCACCCGCTTGGATCGGTACCGTATATGGGTGAACGCTTTCGGTATAACGATAGCCGCCCCATACCAGTGCGCAGGTCAGAATTGCTACAGCCCACGCCAATTTGCGATCAAACGGATCAAGCAGCAGTTCGTCGCCATACGCCAACAACACACGGCTACGTGGCAGGAACATCGGACGGGCTACGAAAGCGCCAATCCAGAAGCAGCCCAGTCCCAGCCATACGATATGCCAGAAAACACCGTTGCTGAAGTTGAACGTTTCCAGGTCGATGGTTTTACCCGTCAGTGTCGTCACTGGGTTGGTAAAGTCATCCCAGTTTCCGGAAATGTTCATCCACGATGCCGGGCCTGCAATCGGACCTGCTTCTTTCACGTTAACCATCGCGTGCATATGGTGACGTCCAGGAATACGGGCTTTCAGTCTGACTTCAAATTCATAGTCACGACCAATTACCAGCGGGCCTGAAATGAACGTCGGTTCGCCGTTCAGTTTGGTGCTCAAACGTACAAACACCGGGCTCGGGCTTCCTATGTTGAAAAACGCACGTTCTGGTTTACCTACCGCACGTGGCCAGTCTTCCGCCAGGTGGAACTTACCGGTAATGGTCGCTATGTCATTGACTTTGGTGACTTTAGGTTGCCATTTCAGGTCGTACCACTGGATCGTTCGCATACGCAAGAACGGTTCTTGTGAACGTTCACCGTGTGCCGCTGCCGTGTTTACGTCTACCGTCAGCGTCAGCGCCAGTGATGCCGCTCCTATCGCCGCTCCATACAGGCCTAATACGCCCAGCTTAAAAATGCTCTTTATACTCATTATTTGATCCCCTGTGCAAAGCCTTTTTCACCAAACGCCGTTACGTCGTTCTTCATCGAGATGCGTCCTCTTTCTCCTTTAACATAGTAGAAAGCGGTGCAGTACAGTTTGCCAAAGTACCACCATACGCAGAACATCAGCATCGATACGAACGCTGAGAAGAACGCTGCAATTACCGTCGTATGACCACCAAAGGTACGCAGTGAACCTTGTTCAATCAAGCGGACATATTCTGGCGTACCGGTACGTACATACAGGAAGCCGGTGTAGTCAGCTATCGATAACAGTACACCTTCAACGACCACTGGTAAGTGGGTTGGACCAAAAATCGGCCAGTTGCCTGGGTAGAAGAACAGTCCAAAGAATCCACCGCCTAACAGGGCTGTAACCAGCCAGTTACCCGTCAGCAGCATGATCGTATCCATCATCAACGCACCAGGTATCATGGTCGATGGCAATACGAAGTTCAATGGATAGTGTGACCACCAGTAAAAGCCCCAGTAGCGGGTGAGCCATTCACCTACCAGCAGGCATACGATACACAGTGTCGCGCCAAATGGCAGACGATAGTTTACCCATAAGTAATACATCAACGCTGCACAATACATGATCCCTACAATCGGGGTTACAACTGGCCACCATTGACGGTCTTTCCAATCAAGCCAGAAATCCCAGTCTCCTGCCAGTAGCATGAAGTGCATGTGATACGTTCCAACCAGCAGTATGCACAGAATCGGAAAATATACCGCATCTATGTATCTGGACATCCTGACCGCTTCCGGCGGCATCTTTGCCGCTGCTATAATTTCGTCTGTTCTAGTCACTAGAAGACCCTCCCTTCAATTTCGTGTGATATTAATTTTTGAAAACCCGGCGATTCTTTTTGTCTTCGCTTTTCTTGGCGATAACTTCGCCCGGTATCCATCCTCAAACTTCTATTTCTTCTCTTCCATCATTCCCGCTCTTCTTTCCGAGCAGGAATGATCTCTCACCTGGATTAAGGAATAATCCGGTTATTCCAGATCACGTCTGTCAGGTTCGAATAACGGGTGATGATCTGTGCTGCAATTCCACCTGAAAACAGGCCTGCCCAGCCCAGAATCACAAAGCCCCAATGCAGTGGCGCACTGAACAGTTCTTCCATGAACCAGAACGCATGTCCCCATTCGTTCAAGCCTACATTCGGCAGAATCATCAATGGGCCAGCAATTGCCATCACCAGTGGGAACGATGTGCCGCGGCTGTACAGTGGCAGACGGGTCATCGCATACAGGTATGAGGCTACGCCACATACGATGTACATCGGGAATGAGCCATAGAACACAACCACGTGACTTGGCGTGAAGCTCGTGTCACGAATGATCACCTGATGCCATGATGCGTCTTGCTCGGTGAAGAAGCTGCCGCCCCAGTAAACACCAAACAGGTACACACCCAGCCACATCATCCAGTAGAAGTAACGTTTCACTTCCAGTTTCGGATCCAGGTTGTCCAGTTGCTCTTTCGTATCGCGGGTCTTCAGTATCCAGCCCCAGGTTACCAACGCAAACAAAGGCATCAGGGTCATGTGCACGCGCCACAGGCCCATCCATACCTTGTCGAATTCCGGTTCCATCGAGTCCATACCATGCGAATACGCAAATGTCCTTTGATACCAGATCCAGAATATCGCTACCAAGAGCATCGTCAACATGCCCAGCTTGTAGTACTTCGAGTCGTACCACAGCGACATGTCATAGTCAGCGCTCTTACTTGCACTACTTGTGCCATACGTTGTTGCCATTTTAATTCCTCCTTATTAATCAGTTATCTAATAAGATGATTAGTGAGAATAAATAAATCTCGCTAACAATAGTTAGACAGATCCTTTCTGAATGAAAGTTCCCAGCGAAAACCCGGGGAGAATTTCGAGAAACTGCGCACTGATCAAAAAAGCGTTGAAACTGGCAGGCTAACGCTGCTGATTGATCCACTGCTTTTATTGATTAACCGGCCATAGCGCAGTAGATGCAATAAAAAGTCATTGTCACGAAACTGTAACATTCTTCCTTTATAACGATTGCCAGTCTTCATATGACTCACTTTTTAAACTCTGGATCAAAAACACACCATGCAATCATTCAGGTTTTTTCTGGCGATCGTCGCTGCAATACCGCTATGCTTCATACCCAACGCTTACGCGCTGGATTTATATGTGGACACGAAAACCAAGCAAATCTTTGCCGAACCCGGTCCTGGTCGGGTTCACATGGGTTCGTATGTCAAGGAAGAAAAAGCATCAACCTCAAAGAGATCACCCGCTCCTTCCAAAACTGCTGCAAAGCCTGCGCTACAGCCTGAAATGGCTGAATCGCCCCCCACCCAAAGTACTTCTGACGTGGTCGAGAGCGGTAAAGCTGCCAGCGACCGGCTTGCAAGAATACGTGAAAAGGCCGAGAAAGAGCAGCTCAAGAATCATGTGTCAGTGCTCGAAGAACGCATGAAGGAAGTCGAGAAAATACACGGCACCTTTGATGACCGCGGCTTGCATTGGGCAACCAAGGATGGGAATTTTTCCATTGCCCTCAACGGCCGGATACAGCCTGCTTCACAATACAATTTCATCAACGATCCCGACCCGGCATTCGGGACCAACACCGCCAATGAGCTAAACAGCGGTATGAATATCCGCCGCGCGCGTCTGGGGGTTGAAGGCACCTTCTTCAAAATCTGGGACTATAAATTCGAATATGACTTCAGCCGGGGCAATGGCTCGGTCGGTGCCGGCATTACCGATGCTTTCGTACGCCTGAATCATACCGATGCGCTGTCGTACAAAGTGGGGTCATTCAAAGAACCCTTCAGTTTGGAAGAAGCCGCAAGCAATCGCTATCTGACCTTCATTGAACGCCATATGTCAGTCAACAGC
>JAAEXZ010000008.1 GCA_017879645.1 Nitrosomonas sp. | reverse complement strand
TGGCTATTATGTTGCAACTGTCGGGGAAAGGGCAGATTGGGGTGTAGTTGAGCGATATGTAAAGAATCAAGGCAAACCAAAAGAAGAACTGCGTCAGCTTGAGCTTTTCTAATACCCCGTGGTCTTGCCACGGGGTTGTTTATTGGCTTGCTGATAAACTTTCAGATATCGTGCCCGGGCAAAGTTGTGATCGACGATGGGAGGGGGATACTCGAACGAGTTGAACTCGTCAACCCAGGTTTGAACGTATTCAAGATGGCGATCAAATTTTTCAAGCTGGGCAGTAGGGTTGAAAATCCGGAAATAGGGTGCAGCATCGACACCGCATCCCGCAACCCACTGCCAGTTTCCGACATTGCTGGCCATGTCGTAATCCAGTAATTTTTCCGCAAAATAGGCTTCACCCCAACGCCAGTCGATCAGGAGATGCTTGCATAAAAAACTGGCGGTAATCATTCTGACCCGGTTATGCATCAAGCCGGTGGCATTCAGCTGGCGCATGCCGGCATCGACCAATGGGTAGCCCGTACTGCCCTCGCACCAATGCCTGAATTCAGTTTCGCCGTTGCGCCACTGAATCTGATCGTATCGCGCTTTGAAACTTTGCTTTGGGGTATGCGGGAAATGCCAAAGGATCTGGCTAAAAAATTCTCTCCAGATCAGTTCATTGCCGAATACCTCGCTATCGATTTGCGCCTGCTGAAAAATTTTACGAACGCTGACTGTGCCAAAACGCAGATGAGGGCTTAAGCCGGTTGTTCCGGGCAGGGCTGGAAAATCTCTGGTTTGTGCATAATCCTTCAGGATTGACGAGGTGATTTGAAATGCCGGAACGGTAATGGCTGATCGAACAAAACCAATTTCTTCGATCGACAGATTGGGTAAAGGTATGTGCCGGATGATCCGGTCCAGTTTTTTTTCACTGGCGTATGTGTGTACCGTGCTTTGCTGTTGTACGGATCGCCATCGGCGCATGTACGGGGTATAAACCACATAAGGGGTACCATCCTCCTTGACGATGTCGTTTTTCTCAAAAATGACATGGTCCTTGTAGGTATGCAGTGGAATTGCATGTGTTCGCAGCCATTGACCGACTGCCTCATCACGAACCAGGGCGCCCGGTTCGTAATCGTGATTGGTATAGACGGCTGTCACAGTAAACTGTTGCATCAACTGTTCGAAAACTTCCCGCGGCTTGCCATGATACAGTGCAATCGAGCTGTCATGATGCTCGTTCAGATACGAGCGCAGGTTTTGCAGGGTGTCAAA
This sequence comes from Nitrosomonas sp., assembly GCA_017879645.1. Taxonomy (GTDB): domain Bacteria; phylum Pseudomonadota; class Gammaproteobacteria; order Burkholderiales; family Nitrosomonadaceae; genus Nitrosomonas. Next base: position 55,386 of record JAAEXZ010000008.1, on the reverse strand, counting down.
GATGAATGTAACGCGTGCATCGTCTTTCGGTAAGCCCAATAAAATATCCGGATCGAAGATAAAAATGGGTAAAACCGGATAACCTGTAGCCAGGGCATGGGCGAGACCGGCATTATCTTCAAACCGTAAGTCGCGACGAAACCAAAAAATCGACAACGGCGATGATGTCACGGGGGAATTATTGCGGTGTGGAACGGTTCTGGAACAGGTCGGTCAGTGCATCCTGCAATTCTGTAAACTTGAATTTGAAATCATATTCCTGCAATAATCTTCTGGGAGCAATGCGGTAGCTGTTTAACGCCAGTGCTGCCGCTTCTCCCAGCATCAATTTGAGTAACCAAGCTGGAGTCGACAGGAAAGTAGGGCGATGCAATACCCAACCCAATGCGCGCGCGAATTCGTGATAGTGGACGGGATGCGGGGATACGGCATTGATTGCGCCCGTATAACGTGTATCTTCAATGGCTTTCGTGAAAACAGACGTCAAGTCATCGATATGAATCCAGGGCAGCCATTGATGGCCGGACCCGACGGGGCCGCCCAGTCCCAGTTTGAATAACGGCAGCAGCGTTTTGATCATACCTCCATGCCCGAGTACCACACCGGTGCGTATACTAGCCCGACGTATCCCTCTGGACTCGATACTTGCGGCTTCCTGTTCCCAGTCTGCACAGATCGACTGCATGAATGTTTTTTGCGCCGGTATGACGAATGTTTCATCGTATGTTTTGTCTCCGGTACCGGGATAGATTCCGATGGCAGAGCCGCAGACAAAGGTTTTCAAGGTTGCCGGTGCGGCTGCTACCAGTTTGCGCGTACTGATGATGCGCGATGCGTATATTTCCTGCTTGCGTTCGTTGGTCCACCGGCCGGCACCGAGATTTTCGCCCATCAGGTGAACGATGACGTCACAGTCTTTCAATGCCTCCTCCGGAACGGCTTCCGTGGAATAATCCCATGTATAAGCCGGGATACCCAGGATCTTCTGTGCCTGCGAACCATCCCGGCTCAGCGCCCTGATCCCATGCTGCTGTCTTGACAGTTCGCGAACCAAGGATTGTCCGATGAATCCTGTTGCGCCAGTGATTAGTATGTTCATGTCATTGGAGAGTAATGGATAGCATCAGAAATTGCACCACTGTATCAGGAGTCATCATCACCGGTCATTTGATCGTACCGGTACTGGAGTTGTCATTTTTTGGTCAGATAGAGCATGGCACAAACAAAAGACACGAGCAGTCCAAGCAAAACGAATGGCAGTACCGCGCCTTCTCCGGTCATGACAAAGTAACCATAAAGGATGATGGATAGTGCAAGTGCACCCAACATGATATTTTTTTTCATATTTGTTGTATTGAACTCATTATGAATGAATAAGGATTCGGATTTCCGACAATCATCTTCGGGATGATAGTGATGATAGCGCAAGTTCCGGTGATTCCGTCGATTTTCCGCACGGATTTGTCAGTGTGAGGAAAGGGTCGCTTGCAGCACGGCCTCGGAATGTGGTGTGAACGGATAGGGCTGGGCCAGTTTGTTACCCTGCACATAGTCGACACCCATGGTTTTCAGTAAATCCAGTGTTGTCGCATCTTCGACCCATTCTGCGATGGTTTTCATTCCCATGACGTGACCAATGCGGTTGATTGCTTCCACCATGGCCCGGTCTACAGGATCGGTGCTCATGCCCTTGACCAGCTTGCCATCGATCTTCAGATAATCCAGGGGGATGTTTTTCAGATATCCAAAGGAAGATAGCCCGCTGCCAAAATCATCCATTGAGAAACGGCAACCCAATTCCTTGAGGGTTGTAATAAATTTCGTTACGTGCTGAAGATCGGCCAGAGCAATGTTTTCGGTGATTTCAAAACACAGTGTCGAAGGCTGGCAACCGTAAAATTGCATCTTTTCGATGACATAAGCTAAAAATTCTTCATTGCCCAGTGCCTGTGCGGACAAGTTGATGGCGTACATTTTTTTCGTGCTGGCGAATGAGCGTGTGGAAAGCAGCTTGAGTGACTGGTCAATGACCCATTGATCTATCGCCAGCATTTGATCGTAACGCTCGGCTGAAGGCAGGAACGAGGACGGATAAATCAGTTGATCGTGTTCATCTTGCAATCGAAGCAGGAATTCACCATGCTCGATCAATTCATTCTCCTCCTGAACAGCAACGATCGGCTGAAAAAAGAGGCACAGGCGCTGATTGGTTATGGCTTCCTGGATTCGGGGCAGCCATTGCATTTCGCTGGATCGTTGCTGTAAGACCGTGTCATCGGAATGATAGACATGCACACGGTTGCGTCCCTGATCCTTGGCAGCAAAACAGGCGCTGTCGGCGGCACTCAGTGTGCTGACCAATCCTTCGTTGTCATGGCGGATCGGAAACAGACCAATGCTGACACCGATGGTAAACGTCTTGTCTTGCCATCGATAGCGAAAGTTTTGTATCAATTCGCGCAATGTATTGGCGACCTGCAGTGCTTCATTGGGCGGGCAGTGCTCCAGAATGATGCCGAATTCGTCACCGCCCAATCGTGCCAGGGTGTCGCGTGTACGCAGCTTGGAGTGCAGCAGTGCAGTAACCTGCCGGAGCAGTTCATCGCCGGCTCCATGCCCGCAAGAATCGTTGATGACCTTGAATTGATCCAGGTCGAGATAAAGCAGGGCATGGGTGTCATTTTTACGGATTGACGCCAGAATTTTGCTGAGTCGATTTTCAAATTCCTCGCGGTTCAGCAATCCCGTCAACGCGTCATGAGCGGCCTGATAGGCCAGTTTTTCCGTCAATTTGCGCTGCTCGGTTACATCTCGAAAGGTCAGGACAGTTCCGATGATGTTCTTGTTTTTGTTCTTGATGGGGGCGATGGAATAATTGACGATGCATTCATGGCTATCGCGGTGGATGAGGATACATTCTTGGTTATTGTCGCTTTGATTCAAGTTGTCAATCATCTGATCAAGTATGTTTTCGATTGGATCGTTTTGAATTAAGTCTTTAATCTTGAATATCTCGTATAAATTTTTGCCGGTACTTTCTGTGTTATTCCAACCGGTAAACCATTCTGCAATGGGATTAAGATAGGTTACCAATCCACTGGAATCGGTCGTGATGACGGCGTCACCGATGCTGGCCAGTGTAATTTGAAACAGCTCTTTTTCTTGCTGCAGGATGTCATTGGTTGCAGCCAATTCTTCGGTACGTGCCGTTACCCGCAATTCCAATTGTTCCTTGGCCTGAGTCAGGTGACGCACAAGTGCGACATTTTCATACCGCAGATTGAGAGATTCGGTGATGTTATGGCGCAACTGTGAGGAAATGCTGATTATCATCAGCAGAAAAAACAGATAGGTGAACGCGAGGATCAGGCTCATTTCGTTGTCGTGCAACAACATATGAGAAATGAACGGTATTGCCAAGGGAACGGAAAAAACCAGAAATGCCGTGCGGTTCGGCGATAACGTCGTCATGGCACCGGCCAGCATGCCTCCCAGCAGAAAGGCCAGGAATAGCTGATGCATCATGCTCTCTGATACAAAGAAGATACTGCCGGCTGCACCCCACAGTAATCCGGACAATAGACAGCCATAAATGAATTGCCGTCCCCATGAAGGCGCTGCTTCTACCGTTGGATCGGCACGAAAGTAGGAACGAACCAGAATGAATCGACCTAGCGTTAACAGAAAAATGGCTGCCAGCCAGCCCAGGTTCCAGCTGGGTGAGACATGCTTCCAGAAAATCAGCGTCAATGTCGAAGCGATGATCAGTGTAGCCAGTAGTGCCTTGTTGGCTTGCAGATACAGTAGCCTGATCTGCTCCGCGTAGCGTGCGGATTCATATTCTGGAGACTTGGTTTGGCCAAGTTTCGTCTCATGATTCAATCCAGAAATACCGGAATCGTCTTTCATAGCGGATTCACCATTTCCATGATTGGCTCATTTTATTCAGCATAACGATCAACTGAATAATTAAAAAGGAGGTACACAAATAGTAACCGGTATCGCGTCTGCTCAAATAGAATCAACTGATTTCTATGCAATAAATAGGATACTATAACCATACTGGCAGCGTACAAAGAAATAGCAAACAAGCTTGAGTTTTTTGCCTCGAGATTACGGATTGCAGTGTTACTGGGAGTCGAGAATGACTAGATTGCATTGGGGGATTGTCGTTTTTTGTCGCAGCAGTTTGATGGGAGGCTATTTCATGTTGTGCGCGGTCGTGCCAGCGTACAGCGCGGGAATAGCCATCATGGAGCAAAGTGTCAAAGAACTTGGGCAAGCCTTTTCCGGCGCTCCGGTTCAGAGTGACGACGCCAGTATGGTGTTTTTCAATCCTGGGGCCATGAGTCAGGTGCGTGGCAGACTGTTATCCATGGCAGGTTATGTCATCGCACCCTCAACCAGTTTTCAGAATGATTCCTCCCATACGCATCCTGCATTGGGTGGAGCCCCACTGCGGGGGGGCGAGGGTGGCAATGCGGGTGGGCTTTTGTTTGTTCCCAATGTGTATTTCGTACAGGAATTGACGAAGCGTTTTGCAATTGGGTTTGGTTTCAATACACCCTTTGGCATGCAGAATGGCTACCATGCCGACTGGAAAGGGCGTTATCAGGCCATCGACTCCGATATCACCGTGTTTAATTTCAATCCATCGTTGTCCTTCAAGATTACTGAGAACCTGTCGGTAGGTGCGGGTTTCGATGTGCAATATCTGCAGTCCAAGCTAACCAACGCAGTCGACTTTGGGGCTGCCTGTCTGTCTGCCTTGAGTCCCGGTATTTGTGCCAGCCAGGGGCTATTGCCGCAATCAGCCGATGGTTTTGCCGCCATGAAGGGCGATAGTGTCGGTTTTGGCTATAACTTTGGTGCGTTGTATACCCTCAATCCGGACACACGTATCGGTGTCAGTTATCGTTCGCGCGTTCATCATGATGTGCACGGCAATGCCAATATTGCGATTCCCGGTCAGGCCGCCATTCTGACCGGAGGGCAACGAGCAATACATGCCGATGCCCAGACTGCGGTTACCTTGCCGGATAGCGTGCTATTTGGCCTGTCACATCGATTACATCCACGCTGGATGATTTCAACCGATGTGCAATGGACACACTGGAGCTTGATTCGTGAATTGAGGACGGAATTTTCATCTGCGGTGCGCGATGATGTCATTGATCTGAAATGGCAGGATACCTGGCGCTATGCAGCGGGTATCAATTATTTTTCCGAATCGGGTAAATGGGTACTGCGCAGCGGATTCGCCTATGACCAGTCACCGGTGCCCGGTGTCCAGCATCGGTCTGCTCGCATTCCCGACAGCAGTCGTTACTGGCTGACATTCGGTTTAACCTATGCTGTGCTGAAAAATGTCCATTTACATGCGGCCTACGCGCATTTATTCATGAACGATGCTGGTATCAGTAAATCAGGGGCCAGCGGCGAATCGCTCATTGGCCAATATTCCAATCAGGTAAATATTGGTGGTCTTCAACTGGATTGGCGATTCTGAATTGCATATCGACCAACCTGGGAAGAGGCGATTACCGGTTCCTCCTTTGAATTGCCTACCCTGGTCGGGTATTCGGGTGATTCCACCAATCGCTGATTGTTAGATGAACATGGCGAAACCGCTAATAATCTATTATTTTGTGTATTATGATTGACTGGTCGACATTCGTCATCGCTTTGCCATTCGATCCGAATCACTAGGATTGGTACGCAGATAAAATCATACTTCGAGGATAATCATGGATAAGAAAGTGCAGATCAATTTCTGGTTTGTCGTTGTGGCAATGCTAAGCTTGCTGCTGATTCAGAATCTTTACAATCAGTATACGCAGGTCAAGCCAATTCCTTACAGTCAGTTCCAGCATTTTCTCGAGCAAGGCCGGATTGCCGAAATTGCCATTACGCAGAATCAGATTTTTGGCACGCTGAAGGAAAAGCATGCCGATGGCTACAAGGATTTTGTCACCACCCGGGTAGAACCCGGGCTGGCCGAAATTCTGGATAAGCATAATGTGATCTATACCGGGGTAGTGCAAAGCACCTGGTTGCGGGATATCTTGTCCTGGATTGTGCCTACGGCCATTTTTGTCGGAATCTGGCTGTTTGTCATACGCCGCATGGGTAGCAATATGGGAAGCGGGTTAATGTCGATCGGCAAAAGCCGAGCCAAGGTGTTCGTCGAGAAGGAAACCAAGGTTACCTTTAGCGATGTTGCCGGAGTGGACGAGGCCAAGGAAGAACTGGTCGAGACCGTCAATTTTTTGAAAAATCCGGCAGATTACGGTCGTTTGGGTGGACGAGCACCTAAGGGCATTTTACTGGTAGGGCCACCGGGGACGGGTAAGACCTTACTCGCGCGTGCCGTGGCTGGGGAAGCCGGGGTGCCATTTTTTTCCATTTCTGGATCGGAATTCGTTGAAATGTTTGTCGGTGTAGGGGCTGCGCGCGTGCGCGACCTGTTTGAACAGGCCCGGCAAATGGCTCCGGCGATCATTTTTATCGATGAACTGGATGCACTGGGACGCGCACGCGGTGCTTACGGTCTGGGAGGAGGGCATGACGAAAAGGAACAAACCCTGAATCAGTTGCTAGCAGAACTGGATGGATTTGATTCCAGCAGTGGCATCGTATTGCTGGCAGCGACCAATCGGCCGGAAATTCTCGATCCGGCTTTGCTGCGTGCAGGACGTTTCGACCGCCAGGTTCTGGTCGATCGGCCGGACAAAATCGGACGTCAGCAGATTCTTGCCGTGCATATCAAGAAAATCAAGTTGCGCCATGATGTACAACTCGAACAGATTGCTGCCTTGACTCCAGGATTTACCGGTGCTGACCTGGCCAATCTGATCAATGAAGCAGCATTGCTGGCGACACGCAGGGCTGCCGCCGACGTGACGATGGAAGATTTTAACAACGCCATTGAGCGCATCGTGGCCGGACTGGAAAAACGCAACCGCCTGTTGAATGCGGATGAGCGGCGTGTCGTGGCATACCACGAGCTTGGCCATACACTGGTGGCACTGGCGTTGCCGGGTACCGATGAAGTCCACAAGGTTTCGATCATTCCACGTGGTGTCGGGGCGCTTGGTTACACCATCCAGCGACCGACCGAGGATCGTTTTTTGATGACCCGTGCGGAGCTGCAAAACAAGATGGCTGTTCTGCTCGGCGGCAGGGCGGCCGAGCAGGTGGTATTCAGTGAAATATCTACCGGTGCGGCAGACGATCTGGCGCGGGCAACCGACATTGCACGTGCCATGGTGCTACGTTACGGTATGAGCGATGTGCTGGGTAGTGTGGCTTATGACCGTGAACAGTCCGCTTTTTTGCAAACGAACTTTCCGGTACCGCAAAATCGGACCTACAGCGAGGAAACGGCGCACAAAATCGATACAGCCGTGCGAGCGCTGGTGGATCAGGCGCTGGAGCGCGCAATCGGCATTTTAACGATCAATCGTGCCGCACTGGATCAAACGGCGGAAAAATTGCTGCAAACCGAAACATTGAATCAGCCGGAGATTGCCGAGTTAAAGCAGACACTGATTGTTTCGGGGAAACCATGAGGTGTTCATGATGGCAATTAAGCAAGTTCATTAATCATTGCCTACCTGTAGCACCGGGTTTTTCAGATAAGGGGAGACGAGAACCCGGATGGGCGCGGAACTGATACTGAATTCAACCGTACTTTCGGCTTCAATATCTCGATTGCGGAAATAATCGCCATCGACCTGGAGCGGATACGGTTGATGATGCAAGGTACAGGCGATACATTTTCCCGAAAAATACTGCATCGGTAAATTGGCAGGTTTATGTTGCAAGATCTTCATGGCCTTGACCAGTTCATGCTGATGTTTTGCGCCTTCGAGAAAACCAACCACGAGTTTGTTTCTGGAGGGTGTTGCGCTGGGAACCAATTGCAGGTTCCGGGCATAAGCTGAATCATTGGCAACGATGATATAGCCGCTGCCATGGTCGATGACCGACTGGCCATCAATGCCGATAGAAACGGTTGGATGGTGTAAAGAACACAATGCCTTGAGTCCATGCCAGATGTATATCGAATCGTTGAGCGGTCCTCGCCTTTTGCCAATGTTCTTGACCGTGAGTGAATCCAGACCCATTGAGGCCATGTGAAAGAATGGTTTTTCTCCTTGTATGCTCTTGCCGCTGATCAAACCATAAAATTGCTGCAAACACGTTCCCGCACCAATCGCTTGCAATAGATCATCGATACTGGTGCTCATTTCGTAGGAACGTGTAAATAACGATTCATTTCCACCCGGTATGGCATAAATGGAGGTGCCTGTCTTACTTAGTGTATCCAGCAGTTTGCGAGCGGTACCATCGCCACCACTACGATGACCAGATCGAATGCAGCGATTTCATCGGCCATGCGGGTGTAGCCTTTCATTTTTTTCTCGGATGCCCGGATTTCGACCTGCTTGTTGAGTATGGTCAGTTCCATCTCCAGTTTACGGGCTGTGGCCTCAGTATTACTGGCACTTGAAATAGGATTGTAAATAATCAGGATTTTCTGGAGTGACGGGATTTTTATCACCATGGGTTGGGATTCAAGTCTGAGACTGTCATTCATGAAAGATTTAAATAAATGTGTTGTTTTTAAAAGGATGAGATCAATCCTGCCGGGACTGGAATGGGTGCGCAGGTTCGGTTAGTGTTCAGGAAAGACTTGTACCTTCGACCAGATCTGCTGGCACCATGACGTATCAACCGGCGGCATGCCATCCTGTATCCATTGCACCAGAAATTTTGCGGTATTCGGATAAACCACACGAATTGCTGCAGCTTCATGCAACCATTGTTCGATACTCGAGACATCAAAGGCATTTATTTTCGTTTCGTAGCCAAGCTGATCGAGCGCCGCTGTACTGGAAGTCTGTTCCATTTGGGCAGGCAGGGACTTGACAAGAATTTTCTTGCCGAGTTGTAACGCCTCGCTGGCCAGTTCAAAACCTGCGTTGCAAATAATACCCGAACAATCCGCTAAATCCTGCTGAAAGCCTTTCAAGGACAGCGGTTTGCAGTGGATGTGATCATGTGGAGACGGAATGACTTCAGGAGCGTAATTGACAAATTCGAAGTTTCTGAAGCGTGAGACGCGAGGTCGTTAGGGAAAGCTTGTAGAGTATGGCCACTATCGAATATAGTCTGTAAAGACGGAAAACATTTTGATAAAAATTAGACTGGTATTAGAAGAAATCCTTTATCCAGAACCTCGAAGCAAATCTGGCTGAGTCATATATCCGCCAAGATGTGGATGGAACGTCTGGGTTTGCAGTTGGCCGAGTAGGATTGATGCGGGTAAATACTGGGTGATCATGCGGAAAAGTTCTGGCATCTGTATTATTTTTCACGGCTAATTTTGATCAAGTCGCCAATTTCCTGGTGATCCAATAAAGTTAATAAGGTGTATTTTGGGTCGATCATCCACAGTATTTTCCTGGATACTGTGAGCAATGACATGAATTCTTATGGCTTATTATTGTCGATAATACAGTAGATTAATTTCTACACTTCATGTTCTGATATAGCATTTGATCTGGAATTGAAGGAAAATACACGCGTGCAGGTCTTTTGATCGGTAATGGACTAGACAGACTACCAGAAACGAGATAAGTCTTTTGCTGATGCACTGGAATGATTTTTCGTTGTTCTAACTTGATATGCAATCAATAAATGTGCGCATCGCACACATGTTTCTCTTATAAGGAATCTTTCTCATGTCAGCAATTAATTTGAATTTGGCTAGCTTGGATGGCAGCAATGGTTTTCGATTGAATGGTGTGGAGTTTGAAGATCTTTCGGGCAAATCCGTGAGTAGTGCGGGAGATGTGAATGGCGATGGTTTGGGCGATGTGATCGTTGGGGCACCTGGTGCGGCACCGCATGGGTATAGTTCGGGTGGAGGATATGTTGTATTCGGGAAGTCGACAGGCTTCGATGCGGATATATCTTTGGCAAGCCTGGATGGTACCAATGGTTTCAGTTTGAATGGTGCGCGGGCCAATGATCGTGCCGGTACTTCGGTTGACAGTGCAGGGGATGTGAATGGCGATGGATTTGATGATGTAATCGTCGGTGCTTATTATGCTTCTCCATCCGGGTTGTATTCCGGAGCCAGTTATGTCGTGTTTGGCAAGGCTTCCGGCTTTGCTCCTGCACTTGAATTATCCAGTCTGGATGGCAGCAATGGTTTTCGTGTCGCAGGGATGGATGTTTATGACGGACTAGGTTTTTCGGTCAGCAAAGCGGGAGACATCAATGGCGATGGTTTTGACGATTTGGTCTTGGGCGCGCCAGGCAAGTTTTCTCCCGTACCCGAAGATCATACTCACCCTATTTTTGGCGATGCTTTTGTGTTGTTTGGCAAAGCCGGTGGATTCGAAGAAACAGTCCATCTCGGTAATTTGAATGGTAGTGACGGATTTCATATCTCGGGTGTTAGCGACGATGGTTTGGGTTATTCGGTCAGTGATGGCGGGGATATCAATGGCGATGGATTGGCCGATTTGATCCTGGGAGCCAAGAATGCAGATGTGACTGGCAAGAACGGTGGAGCAGGTTATGTCATTTTCGGGCAATCAGCAGGTTTTGCTTCTGAGTTGCCTCTTTCCTCTCTGAATGGTGTGACAGGATTCAGCATTACAGGTGGATTGCAGGGAGACTTGCTCGGCAATTCGGTGAGTAGCGCCGGAGATATCAATGGTGATGGTTTCGATGATCTGATTGTCGGCGCCTATTTGGCAGATCAAAATGGTCAATATGGTTCCGGTTCCAGTTACGTCATTTTTGGCAAAGCTTCCGGTTTTACCTCCAATATCGATGTGAGCAGTCTGGATGGTACTACGGGGTTCCGTCTGGATGGCGAGCAACCCAATGATAATCTGGGCTGGTCGGTGAGTAGAGCGGGCGATCTCAACAATGATGGATTTGACGATCTGATCATCGGTACACCCTTTACCGACATCAACGGTGTGAATTCGGGTTCAGCTTATGTGTTGTTTGGCAAGGCTTCGGGTTTTGGCGCCACGGTAGATTTGTCGTCGCTGGCCAGCGATGCTGGATTCAGGTTGGATGGTTTGGCTGCAGACGATCAGTTTGGAGTTTCGGTCAATGCTGCCGGCGATGTCAATGGTGATGGTTTTGCCGATATGATCGTAGGGGCATCCGGTGCGGATTCCAATGGCAGTAATGCCGGTACCAGCTACGTGCTGTTCGGCGGCGATGCTTCCAGCGAAACGGTTATACAGGGTACGGATGCTGACGACACGCTGATGGGATCAGCAAGTAGTGAACACTTTATTGCAGGTGATGGAAATGATTTGTTGATAGGCCGAGGTGGCGCTGACATTTTTGAGGGCGGTGCAGGTAATGACATCATTCGGGTTGCCGACCCGGGATTCACTTCAGTCAATGGAGGTGAAGGCGTTGATACTTTGAGCTTGTCGGGGAGCAACATTGCTTTGAATTTATCTGAACTGCAAGGCAAGGTACAGGATATCGAGGGGATCAACCTGTATGGTACCGGTGACAATTCACTGTCACTGACACCCGCGGATCTGATAGCTTTGTCGTCGACAAGTGATACCTTGGCGGTTAACGGCACGGCTGGCGATCATGTGATTCTGGGGAGCGAATGGAGTGATGGGGGGGTGCAGGGTATTTTTCATACTTACACCTTTGATACGGCAACCCTGCTTGTTGGTGTGAATGTTACGGTCGATATCGTCTAGCGATACTTGTCAGTCCGGATGGCATCCATGATATGGTTGGACATGGATGCCATCACACATAAAAAATTGGAGGGCATTCCTGTTCCTTTTTGATTAACTGACTAACGAACCGGGATATTGAATGGATACCACCGAAACTGCAGCAGCACAGCCTGTATTGGAAATCAGTACGTCGCGTCAATTCTTGTCATGGCTGGCGGAACAGCGCTTGTCGATTGCTTTCACCACGTATCAGATCGGAAAACTGTATTTCATCGGACTTAAACCCGATCATACCTTGTCAGTATTTGAACGCAATTTCAATCGTTGCATGGGGTTGTGCACGACTTCCAATGGCTTGTTCATGAGTAGCCTGTATCAGGTGTGGCGCTTTGAGAATGTGCTGGAAGCGGGACAGCAGCAGGATGGCTATGACCGATTGTATGTTCCGCAGATTGGATATACCACGGGCGATCTGGATATTCATGACATGGCCATCGATCGTGATGGTCGTTTGATATTTGTGAACACTCTTTTTGGATGCCTGGCAACACTGAGCGATACCCATAGTTTTAAACCTTTGTGGCGGCCACCGTTCATCAGCAAGCTGGCGGCAGAAGATCGTTGTCATTTAAACGGCTTGGCAATGCGCGATGGATTACCGGCGTATGTAACGGCAGTCAGTCAATCGGACGTGGTCGATGGGTGGCGTGAACATCGTATGAATGGAGGGGTCGTAATCGATGTCGATCATAACGAAGTAGTCTGTGGCGGATTATCGATGCCACATTCACCGCGTTGGCATAATGGTCGGTTATGGTTGCTGAATTCGGGGACCGGTGAGTTTGGTTTTGTCAATTTTGAAACGGGACATTTCGAGCCGTTGTGTTTTTGTCCGGGTTACATGCGTGGTCTGAATTTTCATGGGGATTTTGCCTTGGTGGGATTGTCCAGGCCACGGCATAACAAGACTTTTAGTGGATTGGCACTGGATGACAACCTGAAATCACGCAATGCCGAAGCGCGGTGCGGTATTCAGGTGGTGGATCTGCGCAGTGGCGATGTCGTACACTGGTTGCGCATTGATGGCGTGGTCGAAGAATTGTATGACGTGGTGGCTTTGCCCAATATTCGACGCCCAATGGCGCTGGGTTTCAAGACGGATGAGATCCGCCGTGTGCTGAGCGTCGAATCCTGATGGCAAGTAAGGATTTTCATTTGTTGTCTCCAATGTGTTGCATGTGGTTATGATTCTGCCGGATAGTTAAAATTAGCCATGACAAGTACCAAAGTCAGTTTTGGAAATCTGCAGGGTGAAACCCTGGCGGGGATACTGGAAATACCCGCGGGTACAGTCAGGGGGTACGCCGTATTTGCACACTGTTTTACCTGCTCCAAAAATACGTTGGCGGCTACCTGGATTTCACGGGCACTTGCTGATCAAGGGATTGCTGTACTCCGCTTCGACTTTACCGGACTCGGGGAAAGTCAGGGTGATTTCTCCAGTACCAATTTTTCTTCCAATTTGCAGGATATTCTGGCTGCTGCTCATTATCTGCAGCAACACCATGCTGCACCATCGATCCTGATTGGGCATAGCCTCGGAGGAGCCGCCGTCTTGGCAGTGGCGCAGCAGTTGCCGGGTGTCAAGGCAGTTGTGACCATTGCAGCTCCGGCTACTGCGGCACATATCCGGCATTTGTTCTCAGATTCATACCGTGAATTGCAGCAGCAATCTTCTGTGCTGGTTAATCTCGGTGGTCGGAATTTCACCATTCGGCGGCAATTCATCGACGATCTGGAGCAATACAATACGGTTGAGCATATTCAATCGTTGGACAAGGCATTGCTGGTATTCCATTCCCCGGTGGATGATACGGTTTCGATCGATGAGGCAGGGCGAATTTATAGTGCGGCAAGACATCCCAAAAGCTTTGTTTCTCTGGATCATGCTGATCATTTGCTGACCAATCCGGACGATTCGCATTATGTAGCACAGGTGCTATCGGCGTGGGCCAGTCGCTATCTGCCGGATGAGCGGGTAGTACAGCAACATGACAATTCGGCCTCGCCGGAGCTCGAACCGGGAAGCGTCTTGGTGCGGGAGCTCGACAAAAAATTTACACGGGAGGTCTGGACACAGCATCATCGTTATATCAGCGATGAGCCCATTAGCATGGGAGGTGCGGATCTCGGAATGAACCCCTATGAATTGCTGCTGGCTGCACTGGGGTGCTGTACATCCATGACATTGCGCATGTACGCTAATCATAAGCAGCTCGCTTTGCAGGATATTCAGGTGAAGTTGCAGCATGGCCGAATTCATGCCGAGGATTGTGCAGATTGCGACAAGCAGGCGCCAATGATTGATGTCATTACGCGCGACATTCTCTTGGTCGGTGATTTGCAGGAAGCGCAGCGACAGAGGTTGCTGGAGATCGCCAATCAATGTCCCGTGCACAGGACGTTGCAGAACAAGATGCAAATCAAGACCAGTTTGACGGATTCGATTTAGCATGCAACCCGAAAACACTACCGAGAAGTTTCGGATTGATAAATGGCTGTTTGCAGCCCGATTCTTCAAAACACGTACGTTGGCAGCCGAGGCAATCGATCGGGGCAGGGTCACCGTGAATGGTCAACGGGTCAAGCCGGCCAAAGTATTGGTTGTGGATGACGAATTGACGATACGCATCGGTGCATACCAGTATGTGATCAAGGTTCTGGCGCTGTCCAACAAGCGTGGTTCGGCTACCCTGGCTCAGCAGTTATACAGCGAAACGGAAGAAAGCCGGCAGCAACGGGAGTTGCTGGCAGCGAAGATGAAGCCACAAACACAGACTTTCCTGACCAAAGGTCGACCTACCAAACGTGACCGTCGCGAAATTGAACGGTTTTTTTCCAATCAGGAAGATTGCTGATTTTCGGACATATTACATACAACTTGCTGCGATCTATAAGAGAGAAATGATGGGTAACGATACATTCAATCTGGACAAAGACCAGTTGATTAAGCAGTCTTTCACGCAAATGGACAAGCATTTGCAGGGAACGGACTATACACAAGCGCAGAAACTGGCGCTGACCTGCCGCATTCTGTTCGACAACGGCCATGATTCCGGACTGGCCGGACAAATTACGGCGCGTGGTGAACAACCAGGAACCTATTTGACGCAAAGACTAGGACTGGGATTTGACGAAATCTGTGCTGGTAATCTGCTGCTGGTAAATGCGGATCTGGAGGTATTGCAGGGAGACGGCATGGCCAATCCGGCGAACCGCTTTCATTCCTGGTTGTATCGTGCACGTCCCGATGTGCAGTGCATCATTCATACGCATGCCGTGCATACGGCTGCACTGAGCATGTTGGAGGTGCCGCTGGAGATATCGCACATGGATAATTGTGTGCTGTATGACGATGTGGCATTCCTGCCCAATTGGCCAGGTGTACCCGTTGGTAATGAAGAAGGTGAACTGATTTCCCAGGCGATTGGCAGCAAGCGTGCGTTGCTATTGGGGCACCATGGACTGTTGATTGCCTGTTCGAGTATTGAGGAAGCGTGTATTCTGGCCATCGCTTTCGAACGTGCGGCACGCATGCACCTGCTTGCTGCTTCAGCCGGCAAGATTCAACCGATTGATCCGGATCTGGGACGTGAAGCACATGACTGGATTTTGCGCGGACAACGCAATGCAGTCGGGTTCGCCTACTATGCGCGGCGTACGTTGAGAAAAAATACAGACTGTTTGCAGTAACCATTTTTTTACTGGGAGTTCACATTGCTTCCCGGTAATTGGATATAAATTTGTAACGGCGGATCGATTCGGTTAGAATCCGCACTTCCCAGGCGCGTAGCTCAGTTGGTTAGAGCACCACCTTGACATGGTGGGGGTCGTTGGTTCGAGTCCAATCGCGCCTACCAAATTGGCGTTATCGAATCACGATCCGGTACTCTATTGGTTTGACAAGCTGCGCTTTACCTGCATTAATTTCTCCCTAACATTCAAAAGTTTTTTCCGAAAATACTCCTGTATCAATACAAGGATCAATTCTCATGATGATTGTTTTTAAGTCTATGCGGTTATTCGTGCTTATGGTTTTTCTGGTTACTTTGATTTCGGGGTGTTCTGTTTTCATGGCGGCCAAGCAGCCTGTAAAAAAGAATGTGGGCTTGTTTGAGATCGGAGTACCACGATCGGCCCTGATTGCAGAATTTGGTGCGCCCATCATCAGTGAAATAAAAGAAGAGAAAAAAATAGAGATTTTCAAATTTTTACAGGGTTACAGTACAGGTGCAAAGGTTGGAAGGGCTTTTTTTCATGGTGCTGCTGATGTGGTGACGCTTGGGTTATGGGAGTTGGTGGGTATACCGACTGAAATCACGTTTAGCGGTGATGAAATGGCCTATTTGGTTAAATATGATAAAGATGATCTGGTAGAGGAAGTGCTTGCTTTGAAAGGTGATTGAACACCGAGATTATTGAGTCTTTGAATCAAGCTTGTTGAAGCTCATGCCTGAACCATTAGGCATGAGCTTTTTTATTGCGATTGAATTTGGGTTCGACCCAATCAACCCAACTGAATGATTTTTGCTATCGATGGCACACCTTCCGAGTTCCAGACGAAAAGCATGTAATAACCCGGAGGTGCAACGCTGGAAGAAACGGGAGAATGCACTGAGACTATGTGTCCAGGTGTCACAGCGAGATCAAAGAAACGTGTTTCATTGTTGAAGGTATGCGTTACTGCACCTGCACGCACCAAAGTGACACGCGTGATTACTTCGTCGGATTGAACTGAGAAATTCTGGTTCCAGCCTATCGTGGATGTTGGATAGTCGGTAATTTCCGGACGTGGAGAAAAATTTCCACTGCCATCTTTCTCGAATAAATAAGGTGGATAGTAGATTTCACCATTTAACTGCGCAATGGGTCCTGGAGCGCCACCCCCTCCCACAAGGACTGAGCCATCGAGTAAAAGCAGCGATGCCGAGTGATATAGTCGGGGGGTTGCCGCTGTTGCGGTAGCTGTCCAGATTCCAGTTCCCGGATTCCATAACTCGGTGGTCAAGGTGGCTCCTGCCAGATCGTTGCCAGTCGAGGAACCGCCGTTGGCCCAGACTTGTCCATCGGCAAGTACGGTCAGTGATCCATATTGACGGTCGATGACCAGATTATTGGTGGTCGTGACTACAGGAGCCGCACCATTGAAATCGATGGACACGGCTACTCGATTTTTTCGAGCCAATAGAACACGTCCTGGAGCATACATCACGCCAGGCAGGTTTGATTGACCGACAGGGGCATTGTTCTTGTATTTGGTTAATGTTCCCGCGCCTGCCGGGTCAAGCTTGTACATTGAGCCGTTGTGTGCGACCAGAAAAATAGTGCCTGTGGGATTGACCCATGCACGCGGATAAAACCAGGATGCGCCACCCAAGGCACCATAAGCCGTATCGCTGGTGGCCGTGGTCAGTGACCGCCAAGCTCCGCTGGCACTCCGTACTTCCGGTGTGGGGGAGTAAGTGGCCTGTGTGGCGGGTAATTTTGCTGTACCAGCGAATAACCGGCTGTCTCGACCACCCAGAATAACATGCTCACCATTTGGCATTGTTACTGCCGTTGCGTACCAGCGCTTGAATGCCATATTTTGTGGTTGGCGCACGAGCGTGTCCGTAGTGGAATCGAAAATATTGACATCGCTATTGGCATAATTTCGTTTGCCATTGACCAAAGCATCGCCACCGACGATCAGTGCATGACCTGTTCCCGGTATCATGGCCTGACCCGCGCAGAAAATATCGGTATTGGTGGTATTGGGCAGATTTTCGAATGCATCGGAACCCGTACCTAATAGTGGATTCCAGATGGCATAGTTCAATTTTGCATTTTGAATGCCAGTAGTGGTTGTCCCATAAGCTAGAACACGACCATCGGGCATTAACATCATGGCAAGTGGAATGAGTGGCCAGTTATGCAGTGGGCCAAATTCCCCCTTGATATGTGCTTCGGAACCGGCGGCCGAAACTGGGGAAATTATCCGGAACGACAAGAGTGAAACAAGGATGATCGCTAAAAGGATTTTTAAATGCCACATTCCCAGCACAGAATTAGAATGTTTGGACATGATGACTGAGCTCCTGAAAATAATGTAACGACATAACATTTTGCTTTTTATTTTTGTGACGCCGATCGTCAGTTCTTTCACATTTGATGATCCAATTAATGGATGCTGCGCGATCGATCAAAAAACCAAGCATTGCTTTATTCTTAAATTCTTTCAATAAGATAATTACTTATAAATTCTTAATTAAATTTACTATAAACTATCCAGTAAAACATTGTCATGGGTCAAATCTACTGAATTTATGGGTTTAATATCCTGTTCATTCGATCGACACATGAGGAAGCCAAGATTGGTTTCCTTTATTATTGTAATGATTATTCATCCAGGACAATATGAGAAAAATCACATCGAGGTGTTTGACCGGTTTTAATATTGCACGCGATTTGTTTTTTAATCATCGATCGGAATATACCTAAACAGAGCAGAGATTCCCAATGCGATGTTGCAGATATTCTGGTATGTCTGTCCGATGCATGACACTTGTCAGTGCGTTGGGTAACCGATGGCTTTGATGATTTTCCAATCAAAATCATGAATGTGGGCATCTTCATTTGGTAGTGGCATGGATATTGCCCCCTTGGTTTTGGGAGATACATCCAGTGTGATCGAATATTCCTTGGGGTCATGCGACATGGAAGCATGCATGCCTGTGTGATGATCACCGTGGCCATGTCCATGAATGGGTGTCATGCTGACAATCAAACGTGTCAAATGGTAATGGTCATTGCCATTGTAAATGCTGCCGCTAAAGATTCCCCAACCGAATCCAGCGTCTATCTGGAGTTTTTCGATAGCCGATTCGGGCAATTCGATCCATTCAGCCGATCCCTTATCAGTGGATTGACAGCATGAAGCCTTGGATAGGGTTTCACCTGCAATGACGGGAGAGACGGTGATTGTCAGGATCATTAAAAACAAATGAAAAAGAAGAAAGAATGTTGACGTATTACGCATTTTCAAAAAAATTTTAATGGTTTGATCAAATATATTGCATTATAAATGCTGGCGCGGATTAACGCAGTGATTCATTTTCACCGGGACCAGTTAAGACTGGAAATTGAAGCAGAAGAAAAGTCATGCCTCTCGATAAATCCACTGATTCAGTATCGTGCGTGCCTCGGGGATGATTTCCGAAGCGGTCATACCCACAGGACCATCATGCCGGGACACCCAACGATCGGCTGCGGTACCATGCAGAAACACTGCGAGAAGCAGTGCCTGATTTGCATGGAGGCCCTGGGCAATCAGTGCCCCGATCATGCCAGTGAGAACATCTCCGGTTCCGGCTGTGCTGAGCCCAGGGTTGCCGCTGGTATTCAGATAATGACTGCCATCCGGAAAGCAGCAGATACTGCCGGCGCCCTTGAGGACGACATGGCAGTGGAATTGCTGTGCGATCTGATATGCCGCAGTCATGCGATCGTGTTGCACTGTGGCCGTGTCGGTACTGAGCAAACGTGCGGCTTCTGCAGGATGCGGAGTCAGGATGGTTGCAGCCATTCGTTGCCCCAGTTTCTTTCTCAATACTGCATGTCGAGCTATCAGATTGAGTGCATCGGCATCGAGTATAACGGTAGCAGCACTGTTCAAAGCCTGATCCAGCCAGGACAAGGCAAGTTCAGACTGGCCCAGGCCGGGGCCCACGATCAAGCAATTCAGGGGATGCAGGGCGAGCAAGCTAGCAGGAGGGCGCAGCATCAGTTCCGGTTGCACAAGATCTACTGTGGGTGCTGGATCCGCCAGCAATCCCAAATAGACACGCCCGGCACCGAGATGCAGAGCCGCCCGGCCTGCCAGTAGCGCGGCACCGATCATGCCATTGCTCCCTCCCAGAATCGCTACATTGCCATAGGAGCCTTTGTGGCTGTTGGCGCAACGCCGTGGTGGCAGCGACGACAAGGCATGGCATTGATCGAGCAGCCAGATGTGGGGTTCTGCAATCGATGCGGGTGCAATATCTAGATGGCACAGGATGATTCTGCCGCAGTACTCCGGACCGAAATGGGTATACAAGCCGGCTTTCAGTCCGATGAAGGTTACAGTGAGGCTGGCGCGGATGGCTGTGCCATAGATACAGCCATCGTCGCTACCCAGACCGGAGGGTATGTCCAGAGCAACGACGGGAATGCGTATTGAATTCACTGCATCGATCCAGCGCCGGTAAGGATCTTCGATGGCGCGCTGACGGGATGGGTCAAGGCCGATACCAAACAGGCCATCGACGATGGCATCCCAGTTTTGTCCGTCATTAGGAATGTCGGGTACGATTTCGCCACCAATGGCAAGCCATGCTTGTCGTGCCTGTGCGGCATCGTGAGGCTGGCGTTCCGGTTGTGCGGCAAAGACCACGGTAACCCTGTTTCCCCATTCCTTGAGGTAGCGCGCTGCCACGAAGGCATCGCCGCCGTTGTTACCAGGACCGGCCAGGATTAGGATGTTGCGATGCGGGCCTTTGAGCACTTGGTCGCGTATGATTTGTGCTGCTGCCAGTCCTGCTTTTTCCATCAGATAGGCTGGTTTGGCCTGGCTCAAGGCAAACTGCTCGATAGCGCGAATTTCGGCAGTGGTGTAAACGGGCTCGCTCATGATTTCGGTGAAATGCAATGCATCGGGATGATGCAGCGATAAGTACCTCTTCTCGTGTAAAATTGCAACCTTTGTTAATCGATCGATCCGAATTTATCCGATGCTCCAATTTTGTGGTGGACGTGCGCTTTCTCCGTTTCGTCTGGAAAAATTATTGAAGGAAATCAAGGCGAGGCAATTGCCTGTGCTGGCTGTTACAACCGAATTCTGGCATTTCTGTGCGTTGTATCGTGCATTGAATGCCGATGAAACGACAGCGCTGGCGCAATTGTTGAACGAAGCTCCTTCGCAACAGGAGTCCCGGCAATCCGAGCAGTTGTTTCTTGTGCTGCCGCGGCCCGGTACAATTTCACCCTGGTCCAGCAAAGCAACGGATATTGCGCACCATTGCGGATTATCGGCAGTCGAACGCATCGAACGCGGTTTGGCTTATTTCGTGCAGACCGATGGTGTGCTGTCGGATGATGAAAGATCATCCCTGCTGTCCTTGCTGCACGATCGCATGACCGAAGCCGTGTTTGGCACATTCGCGGCTGCAGAACGATTGTTTCAGCATTTCCCTCCAAAACTGCTGGTAACCATCGATGTCACGCAAAACGGCATGGCCGCCTTGCTGCAAGCCAATCAGGACATGGGACTGGCGCTGTCTGCAGATGAAATCGACTACCTGCTGCAGTATTATCAGCAGGCGCATCGCGATCCCACCGATGTCGAGCTGATGATGTTTGCCCAGGCCAATTCCGAGCATTGCCGGCACAAGATATTCAATGCGGACTGGGTGGTGGATGGCCAGGCAAGAGACAAGTCATTGTTTGCCATGATACGCAATACGCACCAGATGCATCCACAAGGCACGCTGGTGGCGTATGCCGATAATGCCAGCATCATTGAAGGCGCAGAAATCGAGCGTTTTTATCCCGGTGAGGGCGGGGTATACCATTATTCTCCGGAAACGACGCATGTGCTGATGAAGGTGGAAACACACAATCATCCCACCGCCATTTCTCCTTTCCCCGGTGCGGCAACCGGTGTTGGCGGCGAAATTCGCGACGAAGGCGCAACGGGTCGGGGCGCCAAACCCAAAGCCGGTTTGTGCGGTTTCTCAGTATCCAATTTGAATATTCCCGGTTTTATCCAGCCCTGGGAATTCGCCCATGTCGCTGTAACGGGCGATGGTAATGCGGCGAGTCCAACCTATGGCAAGCCATCGCGCATTGCGTCGGCACTACAGATCATGCTCGAAGGACCAATCGGCGGAGCTGCTTTCAATAATGAGTTTGGGCGTCCCAATCTGGCTGGTTATTTCCGTACCTTCGAAGAACAAGTGGGCGGCGAGATGCGCGGGTATCACAAACCCATCATGCTGGCTGGTGGAGTGGGACAAATCGCTGATGTGCATGTGCGCAAACAGACATTTCCTGCGGGAACCTTGCTGATTCAACTGGGCGGTCCCGGCATGTTGATTGGTCTGGGAGGCGGAGCGGCTTCCAGCATGGATACCGGTGCCAATACTGAGACGCTGG
This sequence comes from Nitrosomonas sp., assembly GCA_017879645.1. Lineage (GTDB taxonomy): Bacteria > Pseudomonadota > Gammaproteobacteria > Burkholderiales > Nitrosomonadaceae > Nitrosomonas. The sequence goes on along the minus strand of JAAEXZ010000008.1, from coordinate 33,409 downwards.
ATTTTGATTCGGTGCAGCGTGGCAACCCGGAAATGCAGCGGCGTGCGCAGGAAGTCATCGATCGTTGCTGGCAATTGCAACGCACGGGTGCTGAGAATCCGATTTTGTTCATTCATGATGTCGGTGCAGGCGGTTTGTCGAATGCTTTCCCGGAACTGGTGCATGATTCCGGCCGGGGCGGCCGGTTTGATCTGCGTGTGGTGCCATCGGAAGAAACCAGCATGTCGCCGATGCAGATCTGGAGTAACGAAGCGCAGGAGCGTTATGTACTGGCTATCCGGCCTGAGTCTCTGGATCTGTTTCGCAGTATTTGTGAACGTGAGCGCTGCCCGTTTGCGGTGATCGGTGAAGCGACAACAGAGCAGCAGCTCGTGGTGACGGACCGGCAGTCCTCACCGCTGCCGGTGAATATGCCTTTGCCGGTATTGCTCGGCAAACCACCGAAAATGATACGCCATGCCGGTCATGGCACAACAATCCTGCCCGATCTGGATTTTTCCGGTGTGGACCTGACCGATGCGGTGTACCGGATTCTGCGATTGCCAGCCGTGGCGGACAAGACCTTCCTGATTGCCATTGGTGATCGCAGTGTCGGCGGTTTGTCGGCGCGCGATCAGATGGTCGGGCCGTGGCAGGTTCCGGTCGCCGATGTGGCTGTTACCAGCATGGGGTACCACACTGACCGGGGAGAAGCATTTGCCTTGGGCGAACGCACACCTCTGGCGTTGATCAGTTCACAGGCAGCGGCCCGCATGGCCGTCGGCGAAGCCGTTACCAATATTGCAGCAGCACCGATTGCCGGGATGGAGCAGATCAAGCTGTCGGCCAACTGGATGGCGGCGGCCGGTCATCCCGGCGAGGACGCAGGGCTATATGATGCGGTGCAATGTGTCGGTATGGAATTGTGCCCGCAATTGGGTATCAGCATTCCGGTGGGCAAGGACTCGATGTCGATGAAAACCATCTGGGACGAGATCGATTCTGCTCAGGGCGCCATAACGCGCAAGGCTGTGACTGCGCCGCTGTCCCTGATCATTTCGGCTTTTGCCTGCGTAACCGATGTGCGCAAGACCTTGACACCGCAACTTCGTATTGATCGGGGTGAAACGGAGTTGCTGCTGATCGACCTCGGGTGTGGGCGCAACCGGTTGGGAGGCTCGGCGCTGGCACAGGTTTACAAGCAGGTTGGCAATACGGCGCCGGATATCGATGGCGCTGAAGGTGCCATCCGCTTGCGACAGTTTTTTTCAGCGATCCAGCAGCTCAATGCGGGCGGCCTGATTCTGGCTTACCATGATCGTTCCGATGGCGGTTTGTTTGCAAGCCTGTGCGAAATGGCCTTTGCCGGGCATTGTGGCTTGACGGTCAATATGGATCAGTTGTGTTTCGATGCGCGAAGCAGCGACCTCGATGGCTCCGAATGGACATCGCAGCCCCTGAGTGACCGTGCCATGGAACGACTGCTTGCGGTTCTGTTCAACGAAGAACTGGGGGCGGTGCTGCAAATCGAAACAGCACAGCATGCGCAGGCCATGCAGGTACTGGCCGATGCCGGATTGCGCAATTACTGTTATGTCATCGGCCATCCGAATCAGGCGGATGAAATTCGCGTGATGCGCCATAACAAGGCGGTTCTGGCCGAAAAGCGTGTGACTTTGCAACGCGCCTGGTCGGAGACCACATACCGCATGCAGGCACTGCGTGATAATCCGCAGTGTGCGCAGCAGGAATATGACCGGTTACTGGATGACGGCGATCCTGGTTTGCAGGTTGCGTTAAGCTATGATGCCAGTGCAGATGTCGCCGCACCGTTCATTCGTGCGGGGAATCGTCCACGGCTGGCCATTCTGCGCGAACAGGGTGTCAATGGTCATGTCGAAATGGCGGCTGCATTCGATCGCGCCGGATTCACTGCGGTGGACGTGCACATGAGCGACATCATCGTCGGGCGTGTCTCATTGCGCGATTTCCAGGGTTTTGTCGCTTGTGGTGGATTTTCCTATGGCGATGTGCTGGGCGCGGGTGAAGGCTGGGCCAAGTCCATTTTGTTCAACCCACGGGCCCGTGAAGAATTCGAAGTCTTTTTCCAGCGTACGGATACCTTTGCCCTAGGGGTTTGCAATGGTTGCCAGATGATGAGCAACCTGCACACGATCATACCGGGTGCGGAGCATTGGCCACGTTTTCGGCGCAATGTATCGGAACAATTCGAAGCGCGCTTTGTCATGGTAGAAGTGCAGCCGAGTCCGTCGATCCTGTTTGCCGGTATGACGGGCAGCCGGATGCCGATCACGGTAGCCCACGGTGAAGGCAGGGTTGAGTTTTCTTCCGAGGAGGCCAAGAATGCTGTGACTTCGCTGGTGACGCTACGCTATGTGGATCATTATGGACGAGTAACCGAACATTATCCGTTCAATCCCAATGGTTCGGTATCGGGCATGACGGGATTGACCACACCCGATGGCCGGTTCAATGTGCTGATGCCGCATCCCGAGCGCGTTTTCCGGGTATCGCAGCATTCCTGGCATCCTGATGGGCGTTCGGGGTCGACAGAAGATGGGCCTTGGATGCGCCTGTTTCGGAATGCACGCAAGTGGTTAGGATAAATTTACGAACAGAAATGAGTCAAACGACATGTCAAAGCGAAATATAAATAGGGTGAAAAACATATTGTATCTGTCAGTTTTGCTGACAGCAGGCTACCTTGGCAGTGCCCAGGCCATGATTACACCGGCCAAGAAACCGGTTTTCAATCGTTGTGTGCCACTCGGCAACTGGATCGTTCCGGGCGAAGGCTCAGTTCGACAGCAGGATGTGATCAGCCGGGCAGCCAAATCCGCAGTGGTTTTGCTGGGAGAGACGCATGTCAACGCGGATCATCACCGCTGGCAATTGCAGGCACTGATGGCACTGTACGCCGTGCGTCCGAATATGGTGATCGGATTTGAAATGTTTCCGCGCCGTGTTCAGGCAGCACTGGATAAGTGGGTTGCCGGTGAATACAGCGAGAAAGAATTCCTGCGGGCGGCGGAGTGGGACCATGTGTGGAATACGGATGCCAATCTGTACTTGCCCTTATTCCATTTTGCACGCATGAACCGTATTCCCATGCTGGCATTGAATATCGAAACCAGTCTGCGGCGTCAGGTTGCAGAGAAGGGTTTTTATGGCGTACCGGTAGAGGATCGTGAAGGGTTGACGCGCCCCGCTGAACCCAGTCAGGCTTATGTGGACTATCTGTTTCCGATCTACAAGCAGCATGATCGCAAGCACAAGAAAGAGGGCGAATTGAATCAGGATGATCCCGATTTCAGACGTTTCATTGGCGGTCAGCAACTGTGGGATCGTGCCATGGCGCAGGTATTACAGCAGGCTGTCGTGGGATCACCGGCTGCGGAAAAACCCCTGGTGGTGGGCGTCATGGGTACAGGGCATGTCATTCATGGCTTTGGCGTTGAACATCAATTGCACGACCTGGGAATCAAGCAAGTCGCAACCCTGCTGCCCTGGGATAACGACAAGTCGTGCAAGCATCTCGTCAAGGGCGTTGCCGATGCCGTATTTGGTGTATTACCGCACGCGTCTGAACCGACCCGACCGCAATTCCAGCGTCTGGGCATACGTTTTGAGATGGGGCGGGGAGGCGCGGTTATTCTGCAGGTCGAACAGAACAGTATCGCCGATGCAGCCAAACTGCAGGATTCCGATGTCATTCTGGAAATGGCGGGTTTGCCCCTCAAGCACACAGAAGATGTGGTTAACATCGTCAAACGCCAGGCGCCCGGTACGTGGCTTCCGCTCAAAATCAAACGCGATGAACAGATTATCGAAGTCATTGCCAAGTTTCCGATACAACAGCTTTAGTTTGTTTTTCAGGTAACCATGAAACACGCCATAGTCACCCTAAAAGTTTTAGTGCTGTTTTGTCTTGTTGGACTGTGCCAAGCGGTTCATGCAGCACAGCCTTTACCCAGGATCAATGATGTCAATTACGACATCACCGTGCAGATCGACCCCGTGGCACGCACGATTGCGGGGCAGAGTGTCATCCATGTCAAAAATCCAAGGGACTTTAAGGTCATGCTGGGATCGGCCTATGAGGTGACACAGGCTGAGTTGAATGACGGACCGCTTGGAATCGGTCGGGAGCGTACCGATCAGCCGCATATCTGGTCGATTCCATTCAATTTCACGCAGCAACACCGGATCGTTATTCACTGGAAAGGATTACTGTCAGCGCTCGACACCCGAATCGATCATCAGCAGACACTGGGTCGTCCAATCGCAGCCAGTAGCGAGCTGGGCACCTTCCTGCCGGATGCGTCGGGCTGGTACCCCCGCGTGATGGATACGCTGGCGCAATATAAACTCAAGCTCCGACTGCCAGCCGGACAGCGTGGGCTGGTAGCCGGCAGATTGCTGGAAGAAAGTGATACCGAGCAGGGGTATCGTGCTGCATTCGAGTTTCCTTTCGATGCGGAAGGTATTGATCTGATTGCCGGGCCTTACAAGGTGGCAACCCTGACGCATCACAACATCAAGCAGCGCTCGGTTCAGTTGCGCACTTATTTTCACCCGGAGATCCAGCAACACGCTCAGGATTATCTGGCGGCAACCCAACGCTATCTGGATCTGTATGAGAATTGGATTGGTGAATATCCTTTTTCGGAATTCAGCGTGGTGTCCAGTCCGACGCCCACCGGATTTGGCATGCCAACCATGACCTATTTGGGCGTCAGTGTGCTGCAATTGCCGTTTATCCGCGATACCTCGCTGGGACACGAAGTCCTGCATAACTGGTGGGGAAATGGCGTGTACCCCGACTATCGGAGTGGCAACTGGTCGGAAGGACTGACCACTTTTATGGCTGACTACACCTACAAGGAACGGGAGAGCGGTGCCGCGGCACGCGAAATGCGCCAGGGGTGGTTGCGAGATTTTGCTGCGTTGCAACCGGGGCAGGACGAGCCGCTGGTTGCGTTTACTTCACGTATGCATGGCGCATCCAAAATCGTCGGTTATAACAAGGCCGCGATGCTGTTTCTGATGCTGCGCGATCAGTTGGGCGAGTCGATTTTTCAGCTTTCGTTGCAGGGATTGTGGTCCACGCGGCGTTTCAAGGTGACATCCTGGCAGAATGTGCGGCAGATGTTCGAAATGATGTCAGGGCAACCTCTGGAACCATTTTTTGATCAATGGCTTAACCGCAAGGGTGCGCCTGATTTGGCGATTATGGATGCCAGACGCGCTGCATCGGGTTCCGGTCATGAATTGACGTTGACCTTGCAGCAATCGGCACCGGCCTATCAATTGCGGGTTCCGATTCATGTCGAGAGTCAACAGGGACGGCAGATCCATATTCTGGATTTTAAGGAGGAAAAGCAAACATTCCGGTTGAGTTTGCCTGAGCAGCCGGTTGCGGTGATGCTGGATCCCGACATGCGCCTGTTCCGTCACCTGCAATCTGGGGAAGCCCCTCCGATTTTGCGTGAAATCATGGTGAATCCGCATACGCAAACTGTTTTGCTGTCTAACCAGACCGAGTTGCGAAACCTGGCCGAAACACTAGCAGGCAAGCTGCAAGAGCAAAAGCCGCAGATCTTGGCAACCAGTGAATCCTTATCCCCGGCACCGGTTCTGGTCATCGGCCTGCAAGCCGAGGTAGACGCCTGGCTTGCCAGACAGTCGCTACCGGAAATGCCCGAAGCGGTTAAACAAAAGGGCTCGGCACGGGTGTGGACAATAGCCCGCACCGATGGTGCATCTGTTGCCATCATTGCCGCTCGTGATGGTGCTGCTTTGGAAGCATTGGTGCGTCCACTGCCGCATTACGGACGCCAGAGCTATCTGGTTTTTGACGGTCGGCAAGTGATTGCAAAAGGGACCTGGCCGACTGAGCCTCTGAAAACCCTGACTCCGTAACCGAAGTGCGAAAGTGATGAGGGCGGTCGCAGCGATTGCGATCCGTTAGCAAGGACTGCTGCTTTACTCTCACAAATGGCGTGATATGATGAATTAGGCACAACAAACCTGATTCTTCTGATGTCTGCAGCCGTTTTCGATAGGAGGCATAATGTATTTCACATCGCTGACACAGCGCTTTGCCGTCTGGTTTACGCTGGTTTCCCTGCTACCCATCATCGTCATTGGTAATAGCCTGCTGCACACCTTCGAGAAAGAAATCAAAAAATCCGCCATTCGCAATGTTTCCGCCATTGCGGACAAGAAAGTCGAACAGATCGACAGTTACCTCAGGGAGCGCTTGCTGGATACCAGCCTGCTGCGGGATGCCAGTACGACTTACGATGCCATGGTCAGATTTTCCAAAATTTATGCTGAAAATGGCATCGATTCCGAAGAATACCGACAGCTGGATGCCAGTTATCGCGAGAATTTCAAACGTTTTGTCCGCGAAGCCAAGTATTACGATTTGTTTCTGATCTCTGTCAGCGGAGATATTGTCTACACGCAGGCGCATGAGTCCGATTTTGCCACTAATTTGTTTACCGGGCCTTATCGCGATACTGGACTGGGCAAGGTGGCACGTTATGCCTTGACACAGCGGCAAAGCAGCATTTCCGAGTTCGAACGTTATGAGCCATCCAAGAATGCCATTGCCGCCTTTGTCGCCACACCGATCATCATCGATGGCGAACTGAAGGGGGTGTTGGCATTACAGATATTCAGCGAGCGTGTGTTTGCGGTGATAGCCAATAACGTCGGGTTGATGGAAAGCGGCGAAACCGTGGTGGCACGGTTGGAGGATGAACAAACCGCCTTGGTCATGGCGCCACTAAAATCCGACCCCGATGCGGCGCTGATGCGCCGGATTCCGCTCGATACACCTGATTCGACTGCCATGCGCAATGCACTGAGTGGCGAATCGGATGGTGCATTGACGCTGGATTACCGTGGCATGGAAGTCGTGGCCGCCTGGCGCTATTTGCCGCGCATGAAATGGGGCATCGTGGTGCACGTCGACGCCGATGAAGCTTTTGCATCGGTCAACAAGGTACATTTCGTGGGTCTGGTGCTGTTGTTCATGACTTTACTGGCAGCATCGATCGGTGCTTTTTTATTCAATCGCCGCGTGGTCAACCCAATCAAGCAGTTGAACCAGAGTGCGCTGGAGATTGCAGCGGGTAATTTGCATCAGCGTGTGGCCCTGATCGGCTGGGACGAAATGCAGCAGCTGGCGCAGACCTTCAATGTCATGGTTGAACGTCTGAATGCCAGCCATTGCGAGAGAGACAAGGCTGAAGACAAGATGCGGCAACTCAACATGGAGCTGGAGCAACGTGTTGCCACCCGAACAGCCGATTTGCAGCGTGCCAATACGGCCTTGGTCATCAAAGAGGAGGAAATGCGTTCGGTGGTGGAGCATATGGTCGATTGTGTGGTGACCACCGATGAAATCGGTATAATTTTGTCGGCCAATCCGGTTATGGAAAAATTGTTCGGTTACGAACGTGATGAAATGATCGGACAGAATATCTCGATTATCGTGCCCGAACCGGACCGCAGTAGGCATATTGGATATATGGAAAATTACTGTCGCACCGGGCATGGGCAGGAATATGTCGGACGGCCGTATTTGTCCGGATCGCATGGCATCGGGCTTGGTCGAGAAGTCGAAGGTGTGCTCAAAAATGGAGACCGGATTGCCCTGTATCTGGCTGTCAGTGAGTATTTTGTCGGCGGCAAGCGGCATTTTACCGGGGTGATACGCGATATTCGCGAACATGTGCGCATCATGCAGGATCTGAAACAGGCTCGGATCGAAGCCGAGCAGGCGAGCAAAGCGAAATCGGCTTTCCTTGCCGCCATGAGTCACGAAATCCGCACACCGATGAATGGCGTGATCGGTATGGTCGATGTGTTGCGACAAACAAGTCTGAGCGGTTATCAGATGGAGATGGCCAATCTGATCAGGGATTCGGCTTATGCCTTGCTGGCGATCATCGAAGATATTCTGGATTTTTCCAAAATCGAGGCGGGTAAGCTGGAGATCGAAAAAATACCGATGCGTCTGGCGAGCGTTGTCGAGAATGCCTGCGGTATGCTGGCGCATTTGGCATTGAACAAGGGTGTGGAACTGACCCTGTTCATCGATCCGGCCATTCCGGAGAACATGTTGGGTGATCCGCTGCGGTTGCGTCAGGTGCTGGTGAATATCATCAACAATGCCATCAAGTTTTCAAGCCAGCAGGAAAAAACCGGCAGGGTGTCGGTGCGTGTGTTGCTGACCGAATCGTCAGCGGATCAAGTGATGATCACTTTCCAGGTAACCGATAATGGCATTGGTATGACTCCGGAAACGCAGGAAAAGCTGTTCAAGTCCTTTTCACAAGGTGATCCTTCAACCACACGGCGTTTCGGCGGAACCGGACTGGGGTTGGCCATTTCACATCATCTGGCGTCATTGATGGGAGCGGAAATCACCGTGCAGAGCGAGCTGCAGCAAGGTTCCACATTTTCCTTTGAAATGCCTTTCAAACCCCTTGCACCGGTGTCGGCTGCCGGAGGCATCAGTCAGCTAGATGATCTGAGTGGATTGACCTGTTTGATCGTGGGCGACGATGCCGGACTGAGCAACGATCTCGCGGTCTACCTGCGCAGTGCTGGAGCTGAAGTGGAGCAGGCGCAGAATATCGACACCGTCAGTGAGCGCATTCGTGGCCTGCCCCCCGGTTTGTGGCTGGTCGTCATTGATGCGGGCCAGGCTGAGCCTGCGATCGAGGAATTGCGGTCGGCTTTTGCGGCGCGCTCCGAAGCGATCAAGCAGAATACCAAAACCAAGCCCGCAGCACTGAAGGATGATGTCGAGCCCCGTTTCATTGTCATCAAGCGTGGACGCCGTCGCCAGGCGCGTATTGAGGATGTCGATATCGTGACCTTGGATGGCGACGTGATGTATCGCCAATCTTTATTGCGTGCCATGGCGATTGCGGCCGGTAGGGCTGAGGCTATGGAGGAGAAGGAATCACTGGTCAGGACATTGCAGATCGAACATCCGGTGATTTCCCGGGACGAAGCGCTGCATCAGGGTACGCTGATCCTGGTTGCCGAAGATAATGACATCAATCAGAAAGTGATCAAGCAACAATTAAATTTACTGGGGTTTGCGGCAGACATTGCCAATAATGGTCGCGAAGCGCTGAAACGATTGCAGTCGTGTCCTTATGGCTTGCTGTTGACCGATTTGCATATGCCTGAGATGGATGGTTTTGAATTGACGCAAAACGTCCGTACGCTGGAATCCCGGCATAAACATATGCCCATTGTGGCGTTAACAGCCAATGCGCTGAAAGGGGAGCGCGAGCACTGTCTGAGTGTCGGCATGGATGATTATTTGAGTAAACCCGCACAATTGGAGGATTTGCGCACGATTCTGGAAAAATACCTGAGGCGCGATCCTATTGCTCCGGGGACAGCGCCGTCGCCGTCGATCCCTGTGCAAATTCAAAACCCCGATGCATCCGATCTACCTGTGGATGTGCATGTTCTGGAGCAATTGATCGGTAATGATCGGGACATGATCAAAGACATGCTGCAGGATTTTCAGGCCAGTGCAACCAGCATGCTGGAAGAGCTGCACATTGCCTTTCATGCGGGGCAGTATGCCGAAGTCGGCCGAATTGCGCACAAACTGAAATCATCGGCGCGATCAATTGGTGCACTAGAACTGGGTGAAATAGGAGCCAGAATGGAGCAGGCAGGTAAAAGCAATGACGCCAAGACATTGACCACATTATTACCGGGATTGGAGACCGAGTGGGTTAAAGTGAATGCTTATCTGAAATCATTTTGTAATTCGGGTGGTCAGGCTGAGTAGTCCGCTAATGCTGCAGTGACTTGGTTTACAGGGGGAGATTCGGGATCAAACCGGCCTCGACCCGTTTCTGCCATTCGGTGATCCAATTCATGAAATCAGCAGCTTGCAGCGGTTTGGAAACGAAGTTTCCCTGTGCCAGATCGCAACCGGTTTCATGCAATAGCTTCCAGTCATCCTGATCTTCAACGCCTTCGGCAACGACTTCCATGTTGAGCTGCTTTGCCATGGCTAGACTGGCATCATAAATTGCCCGCAGCGTGCTGTCAGTCCAGGCGCGATGCACAAATCCCTGATCGATTTTCAGTTCATCGAATGGAATATCACGCAATTGTGCCATGGAGGAATGCCCGGTACCGAAGTCATCGATAGACAAGTGGAACCGCTTGAGCCGCAGGCGACTCAGAATTTCCAGCGGTACCCGGGCATCGGCTCCCATCACCTGGCTTTCAGTGACTTCCAGCACGATTTTTTGCGGTGACAATCCTGCCTGGGTGACAAGGTTGACGACCAGATCCTGAAAATCCAGCGATGCCAGGTTATCCATGGATACATTGATGGCCACTCGAAGTGACAACCCGTTCTGTTGCCAGATCTTGGCCTGCTGTAGTGCCTCGGTCAGTACCACGGTCGTCAGATCGTTGATCAGATGACACCGCTCTGCGATGGCGATAAACCGGTCGGGAGAGATCAAGCCATCCGTGGGGTGATGCCAGCGGACCAATGTTTCGACGCCGATGATCTCGCCTGTGGATACAGATACCTTGGGTTGGTAGTAATTGACCAACTCATGGCGTGCAATGGCATTTCCGAGTTCAGCGGCAGTATAGGTTTTTCTTTTGGGGTCGGATGACGGGTCGGTGTTGTGAATGCCCGACTGACTGACCATTGCAAACAGCTTGTCCGCATCAACGGGTTTATGCAAATAGCCCAGCATCGGTATCTGATGGGCATGCACCAATTTCTCGGCTGTTTTGAGCATACGTTCGTCTTCTCCGCTAACCAGAATGAGATCGCCGTGATACTGCCGATCCACCAGGTAGCGCACGAATTCGATTCCGTCCATATCTGGCATGTTGAGGTCCAACAATATCAGATCGGGATGGGTTTCGATGTGGTCCAGTTTTTTCAATGCATCCTCACCGTTATCATAAGCGCTGACGTTGGTATATCCTTGCTTCGCCAGTATTTTTGTCAACAGCTTGAGCATGAAGGTGTCATCGTCAAGAATCAGAATCTTGAGTGTTGAAGCATTGGTCATAGTGGATGCATTGAATTCATTATGTGTGCTACGAAGAGTTTGGGCTTGTCAAGGTCATGATCATACACCGTGTGGCGGATTAACTGGTAGTGATGAAGGGATTATCGTGCAGTTGAATGTATCGAATGTCCTATTCACCGGGATCGATTTTTGTTTTTGTTGTATTCATGATATTCAGAGCTTGCCAGACGGTTCTGACATCAACCCGTTTTTGGGGTAACAGTAATGTAATCATGATCTCTTCAGCAGCTGCATACAGGCAGAACAGGATGGCGATATCCATTATCCATGTAATTTGCGCAGAGAACAGCAGAACATACCCGGTGATGGTAAGAGCTACAGCCAGTTTGACGCTCCAGGTATGATAGCTGCTGATGGCATGAAATTTGACCAGGCTTACGATGACAGGCAGGGTGAAGCTCGTTACGATGAGGATGAAGGATTGTTTTTCGCGGAGCACGATCTCCGGCCATAAAATCCAGGTACAAATAGCCATCGTTGAATAAATCAGAAAATCGCCCAGACTGTCCAGCTGCGATCCGACAGGTGTGATCTGGTTGAAATGTCTGGCGAGAAAACCATCCAGAATATCGGTAAACACGGCAAATACAATCGCAACCAGGTACCAGCCTGATTGTTGTGCCAATGCAAAATAAAGCAACGCAGGCGCGATCAGAATTCGAATTAGGCTGACAAGATTGGGTAAATTGAAATTCCGGTTTTCAGGATAAGTCATCATAATAGCTTTTATTTAAAACTATTGATTACATAATGCCACCGATCACGCCTGAACACTTTTTTATAAATAGGTATGAACGTCAAGACTGAAAGTTTCGATGAAAAGTGCGGAGTCGAATCGACGCGTTCAATCCGGGTTGTGACCTATAACATTCACAAGGGATTCAGTGCCGCCAACCGGCGTTTTGTACTGCATGAAATCAAAAAATCATTACAACACGTCAATCCGGATATTGTTTTTTTACAGGAAGTTCAGGGTGAACGCAAGATACCCAGAAATCATTGTGATGGCTGGCTCAATACACAGCAGTTTGAATTTCTGGCGGATCAGGTCTGGCAACATCATGCTTATGGCAAAAATGTAATTTATAAAAAAGGGCACCACGGTAACGCCATACTCAGCAAGTATGCTTTTGTGGACTGGGAAAACATCAATGTCTCGCCACTCCGGTCTGCAAGTCGTAGTTTATTGCATGGGTTGATTCAGGTTCCCGGTTATGAACAAAAGATTCACATTATCTGCGTGCATTTTGGTTTGTTCGAACTGGAAAGGGAGCGGCAGTTGTCAATTCTGGTCAAGCGCATTCGGTCCCATGTACCTGATCAGGAACCACTGATCATCGCGGGTGATTTTAACGATTGGCGTGTACGCGCTGAAAATTACTTGCACCAGGATTTGGGGGTCGGGGAAGTTTTTAAAAAATTCCATGGTATGCATGCACGAACCTTTCCGTCATGGTTGCCGATGCTTTCAATGGATCGTATCTATTTCAGGGGACTGAAGGTGATGAGTTGTACCCGGTTGAATGGACAGCCGTGGCGTCATTTGTCAGATCACATCCCTCTGTTTGCCGAGTTTGGGTTGATAGAACCCCTATAAATCGGTCATTGACTTGAGGAATTGAAACAGTAGAGAACGAATGGGAAAGGAAAAAGGACTAACCACTCTCAACTCATATTGACCGAGTGGTTAGTCTAGCGAGGATTAGTGACCAGACTGACGCATGTGTTTCATGGCTTCTTCGGTATGTTTTGCTGATTCTGGGCCATGTCCCATTTCGGCATGCTTGATGGCTTCTTCCAGATGTTTGACGGCTTCATCCATGTGTTTGTGCGCTTCAGCATGTTCTTTTCCGGCTGCTTTGGCATGGGCAAGGCTGTCTTTTGCATGTTGCAGTGATTCTTTGGCATGACCCATTTCACCATGCGCTTGTGCTTTTCCAGCGTGCTCCATGGCTTCAGAGGTGTGTCCAGCGTCTGATGCAAAGGCTGGAGAGCAAGTGACAAGTATTAATGTTGCTGTTGCAAGGGCGGTATGTAAGGCTCGCATGATTATTACTCCTTTTCTATGCAGGTTTATTAAATATGCTTCTACATGCAGCAATCGCACTGGTCCGATGGTATACATTTCAAATTATTAAGTACTCAATGTAATTTATCGTTCAGTACATGATTGTTGTTATATCACAAATTCTGAGAAAAAAATAACAATACAGTAGCGCAATCTTGATTCGTGGAGGTAACGCAATGAATAATCGAATTAATGAATTCTAACCATGTGATATGGCTAGCGATCCTACAAACTAAATAATCCGGTTAAACAGTAGATCGCGATATGACAGATGCCCGTTTTCATCAATCTTGGGTGTCTTGATCGTAACTGCCCACTGTGAATGAAATAACCACCCACAGAATGAGTGATTTCGTTCGGCTCATTCTTGTCAACGAGGGTCGACTGTAGCAATAAAAAAACTGATGAAAAACGCTTCATGAAGCGATCCCACTTTCATCACGTGAAATTGTTTCCAATCCAGTCATGGCCAGCCTGATTTCATCACCGGTATGTTTTTGGTACAACCCTACTAAAAGTTAAGTCAGGCTGTCACTTATTTCCCGCACTGAATCTCCTTACCATGCCTGCAAAAGCTGGAATGCAATTAGCTCCAGTTTAAAAGTAATTGCTCAAGAGTTGCAGGGTAGCGATTGTCAAGGTTGGTAAGGAATATCTTTTCGGTTAAGACACAATCCTGACAGGGAAGGAGATTCTAAAAATCGTTAGTTTCTTAAATGCCGAGTATTTCTGGTTGGAAAACTCGAAATATCTACCGGATTCATAGGTATCAGCATGAAGAACGATGAGTCGCCATGACTTGCTGCACCAATTCAGGAGCACCGAGGAATCGTGTTCACTGGTCTTGATGATAGAAGCAACACATTTGCTTGAATAGTTTTTTCATCAATACCTTACTATGAGGTGTATAAAAAATGGCGAATTTTAGCAGAACTGATCTTGATTTCATTCTTCAACAGATTGTTATTTTTGAAGGCGATGCGGAGGCGCAGCTTGGCGGTACGTTTGATTCGCTGCCGGGACTGGTGGGTAGTCCGCTACTTTCAAACGGATTTCGTTACGTCAATGGATCTTATAATAACCTGATACCCGATCAAACCCTGTTTGGGTCAGCCGATCAAGTTTTTCCACGTTTGTTGACGCCAGAATTCAGACCGGCTGACGATGTGCCGACAGGATTCGGTACACCTGACCAGCCAGAGGGCAGCACTACATCCTATTCTCAAACCAAGGGGTTTGTGTTTGACACACAGCCCAGAACCATCAGTAACCTGATCGTGGACCAGACAGCAGCCAATCCGGCGGCAGTGGCGGCAGCGAACCAGACGAGTGGTTCCACGCTGGTCGATGGTACACGTATGGATGGAACACCTTTCCAAACCTACTTTATTCCGAATGTCACACCCAATCTGGGTGCAGATGCGCCATTCAATTCCTGGTTTACGCTTTTCGGCCAGTTCTTTGATCATGGTTTGGATCTGGTCAACAAAGGCCAAAGTGGCACGGTATTCGTTCCATTGCAGCCAGATGATCCCTTGTATAACCCCAATCCGGGGGCCCCGAATTTTATGACATTGACGCGGGCCAGCAACTTGCCAGGCCCGGATGGCATCGTGGGTGACGATCCTTCGACACCCTCAATCGACGAAAGCGCCGATGATATTCACGAGCACCGCAATCAAACCACACCGTTTGTCGATCAGAATCAGACCTACACCTCGCATCCTTCGCATCAGGTCTTTTTGCGTGAATACGAACTGGATCTGAATGGCAAACCGGTTGCTACAGGTCGATTGCTCGAGAGCAGTGATACAGGCGATGGTTTACCGACCTGGGCGGATATAAAAGCACAAGCGCATGAGATGTTGGGTGTCAATCTGACCGATGCCGATCTGACCAATTTGCCGCTGCTGCGAACCGATAGTTACGGTAAGTTCATTCCGGGGCCGAACGGTTTTGTACAACTGATTACTGGTGTCGGTGCAGATCAGATTGCCAACACACCAGACGACGATGTCGTTGAAGGCGATCCGGCTGCCAATGGCGGCCTGGGTGTGGATATCCCTGCCAATGTAATCCGTGCGGGACATGCCTTTCTGGATGACATTGCGCACAATGCGGTGCCGGTCAATTCCAATGGCACGATGAAGATTGCCGATGCCGATGATGTCATCAGTACCGGTCCAGTCGCTCCAGGAGAATACGATGATGAACTGCTCGATGCGCATTTCATTACCGGCGATGGCCGCGGTAACGAAAATATCGGTCTGACGACGGTTCACACTGTTTTTCACGCTGAACATAATCGCACGATTCAGTATATCAAGGACTTTGTTACAAGCAGCGGTGATCCTGCATTCCAGGCCGAATGGCATTTGCCGGATGGTTCGTGGAATGGCGAGCGTTTGTTCCAGGCCGCCCGATTTGCAACCGAAATGCAGTATCAGCATCTGGTGTTCGAGGAATTTGCCCGCAAAGTGCAACCCAATGTTGACGCTTTTGCAGCTTACAACAGCTCTATCGATCCTGCCATCATGGCCGAGTTTGCGCATGTCGTGTATCGCTTTGGACATTCGATGCTGACCGAGACGGTGGCCAGAACCAACGACGATGGTACCCCCAACGATATTGGCTTGATCCAGGCATTTCTGAATCCGGTCGAGTTTGGCGCAGATTATGACAATCATATCGATGCAGCCAGCGCAGTGGTTCGAGGTATGACCAATCAAGTGGGAAATGAAATTGATGAATTCATAACCGAGGCTTTGCGTAACAACCTGGTTGGTTTGCCGCTCGATCTGGCAGCCGTCAATATCACTCGGGGCAGGGATGCGGGGATTCCATCGCTGAACGATGCACGGCGCATGTTCTACGAAGATACCGGACACAACAGTGCACTGCTGCCCTATGAAAGCTGGACCGATTTTGGACAGGCCATTCGTCATCCCGAATCCTTGGTCAATTTCATCGCAGCTTATGGCACACATTCGAGTATTACCGGTGCGGCTACAATGGCGGATAAGCGGGCTGCAGCGGAGTTGCTCGTTAACGGTGGTGACGGCGCGCCGGAAGATCGCATTGACTTTCTGAACAGTACCGGTGCATACGCCAATCTGCCTTCCGGAGAGATTGTCACAGGGTTGGATGCAGTCGATTTCTGGATTGGTGGTTTGGCGGAGAAACAAATGCCATTTGGCGGTTTGCTGGGTTCCACGTTCAATTTCGTATTTGAAACACAAATGGAGAAATTGCAGGACGCAGACCGTTTCTATTATCTGGAAAGAACGGCTGGTCTCAATTTCCTGACCGAACTCGAACAAAGCTCCTTCGCCGAATTGATCATGCGCAATCTGCCGGATGTGAAGCACTTGCCGATGAATGTCTTTTCGACACCGACCTATACCTTCGAAGCTGGCAATGTGGGGGGTAGTGGTGCCATTCAGGATGATCCTGCAACGCCTTACAACGAGTCGCAACTACTGGTTCGCGATAACACGCTGGGATCTAACACGATACGTTACAACGGCCAGGGACACGTGGTCATGGGAGGCACATCGGGAAATGACCGGCTGCGTTCCGATTCGGGCGTGGATACGCTGTGGGGTGATGAGGGTAACGATCGTCTCGAAGGCGGAGCGGATAACGATTTCCTGAACGGCGGTACTGGCGACGACATCATTACGGATGCATCGGGTGACGACACGATCAAGGGAGGTGATGGTAACGATGTCATTAATGGTGGACCCGGTCTGAATGTCATATTCGGTGGCACCGGAAATGATTTTGTCGTGACTGGAAATGATGTATCGGAAGTGTTTGCCGGAGCAGGTAACGACTTTCTTTTTGGGAATACACCCAACGCAACCATGATGGGTGGCGAGGGAGATGACTGGCTGGAGAACGGTGCAGCCGCAGCTATGCCGGGCGATAATGCCGATCCTTTCGGACGCGACCCGATTCGCGGCAATGATGTATTCATTGGTGCCGGCAGTCTGGATGTATTCAATGGTGAGGGCGGAGATGACATCATGAATGGCATGAGCGGAGCCGATAGAAGTGACGGTGGCAGCGGTTTCGACTGGGCTGTGACTGATGGTGACAATACGCCAGCCAATATCGATTTGCTGCTGAACGTCATCCCTGGCCCTTTCATCCCCATTGCAGACCGGTTCAATTTTGTCGAAGCGGCTTCCGGATGGAATAAGAACGATACCATTCTTGGCGATGACAATACCTTTGTCGAACTCGAACTGGTCGATCCGATCACAGGGCAGAATAATGCGCTGGACAATGTGAATAATCCTGCAAGTGGTGGACACAGTGCCGCGGATCGTATTGCACAGATCAACGGGTTGAACAATCTGCTGGGTGGAGAACTGTCTTTCAATGCCGGCAACATTTTGCTGGGCGGTGGTGGAAGTGATTTGATCCAGGGACGCGCGGGAGACGACATCATTGATGGCGATGCCTGGCTGAATCTGAGAATCAGTGTTCGGGATATCAACGATCCGAATCTGGAGATCGATTCGTACGAGAACATGACCAGCTCACTCAGATCGAAGATGCAGAATGGTGTTTACAATCCGGGTCAACTCAGGATTGTGCGAGAAATCAAATACACCGCAGATGGAAGCGATACCGCCGTATACCAGGATGTCATCGCTAATTACATTCTGTCTTTCAGCTCCAATGGCACGGTGTTTGTCGATCATGCCAATCCACAGCAGGGAGGAGGCGGAACCAGAGATGATGGCAGTGACACGGTACGTAATGTGGAGCGGTTGCAATTTGCCGATCGGATCGCATTCATCGGCACTCCCGGAGACAACAATATCGTTGGAACAGCGGTTGATGATTCGCTTTACGGCGCAGGGGGTAACGATACGCTGAATGGCGCCAATGGTATCGATACGCTGATAGGCGGAAACGGAAACGATACCTATGTGGTAGATACCACGACCGACATCATCACCGAAACCGCAAGTGGGGGCAACAGTGATACGGTACAGAGTTCAGTAACTTATACGCTAAGCAATAACCTCGAAAATCTGACATTGACCGGTTCAAGTCCGATCAACGGTACCGGTAATGCAGCCAATAACATCCTGCTGGGCAACTCTGGCAACAATACGTTGAATGGCCTAGGTGGCAACGATACGTTGAATGGTCTGGGAGGCGTGGATATTCTGATTGGTGGGTTTGGAAACGATACCTATATAGTGGATAACAATACGGTTACGATCACAGAGAATTCAGGAGGAGGAATCGATACCGTCCAAACTTCGGTGACATTGACTCTTGCTACTAACGTCGAGAATCTGACGCTTGTCGGCATCGATGCAATCAATGGCACAGGGAACACTCTCAACAATATCCTGACCGGTAACAACAATGGCAATACGTTGAGTGGACTCGGTGGGAATGACATTCTGATCGGTGGAGACGGGGTAGATATCTTGCTGGGTGGCGCCGGAAGCGATACGTATGTCATTGATGCCAATGACACGATAACCGAGCTTGCCAATGAAGGAATCGACACCATACAGACTGCCTTTACCTATACACTGGCGACCAATTTCGAGAAGTTGACACTCACGGGAACGGATGCCATCAACGGTACGGGCAACAGTGTAATCAATACGATTGTCGGGAATGACGGTGACAACATTCTCGATGGTTTGGCTGGAAGTGATTCGCTGGATGGTGGTAAAGGCAACGATACGCTGATTGGTGGTGTTGGAGCCGATAACCTGGCCGGTGGGTTGGGTGCAGACAAGTTTACCTATGCCCTCATCGGACATTCGACAAGTGCCGCACGGGACATCATTGCTGATTTCGTCAGCGGAACAGACATCATCGATTTGCAACAGATCGATGCCAATACTGCGGTTGGCGGTAACCAGACATTTACATTCATTGGAAACGCACTATTCAGCGGTGCTGGTCAGGTTCGCTACGATTCGGTTACGGGACTTCTGGAGGCCAATGTGAATGCAAATCTGGCAGCCGACTTTCAAGTTCAACTGACTGCAGCGCCAGTACTGGCTATTTCGGACTTGATTCTATAATGCACGGTGTTAGGACATATCGTTTAGGATCAGATAAACATATCTACACAATCGATGACACTAAGTGCTGACTGAAAGTATCACAACAGTACTTAGTGATCGACAGGAAATTGGATTAAGGAAATTACCATGAAAAAGAATGACCAAGAATCAACACAAACACAAATTTCAGAAGCCCAAGTCAATGTGTCCAGGCGTACTTTTTTCAAGTCGGCTGGCGCAACTGTCCTGGCCGCACCAGCGATTCTGACATCAAAGCAAAGCGTGGCCCAGGTTGTGGCACCACTGCCTAGTCCACCGACAACGCCGTGGCTGGAAGAATTGCCCGATGCAGTGGATCCATTGCCCCAGACCGATCTTTTGAATAGCGCATTGCCACCACCGCAAATGGCTGCCAATAAGGCCGTAGGAGAATGCGGACGTAACAACCATCAGCGCTGGATGGATTTTTTTGGAAATCCGGTACTTCAGTCCGGACAGGCGGATCTGTACGAACTGAAGGTCAGAGCCGATTACAGTCACCGGTTTCATCCGGAATATCCGGACCAGCTGGTGTGGAATTACGAGGGGGTGGGTGCAAATGGCCAGCCTATTCATAATCCGACGTTTCATGCACGCTACGGTCGTCCCATCATCGTGCGTTTGCATAATGAATTGCCGCAAAATCATACCGGATTCGGTACACCCGAAATCAGTATGCATTTGCATAATTTGCATACGCCATCGGAAAGTGACGGTTTTCCAGGTGATTATTTCAGTCCACTCAAATCGGGTCCGACACTGACTGCACCCGGTATGTACAAGGATCAGTTTTATCCGAATATCTACGCCGGTTACGATGAATTTCCCAAGGGACCAGGCAATCCTGTTGGTGGCGATGTGCGGGAAGCACTGGGCACCCTCTGGTACCATGATCACACCCTGGATTTTACGGCTGCCAACGCAAGTCGTGGCATGGCAGGTTTTTATCTGATTTATGATGATCTGGATTCGGGCAATGAGCACGATCCCAATCCTGCTGCACTGAGATTGCCAAGCTACCCCTATGATTATCCGATTGCCTTCCAGGACAAGCGGTTCGATTCAAACGGTGTTCAAATTTTTGATCAATTGGATCCGGAAGGTACCTTCGGCGATAAAGTGGTGGTCAATGGCAAGATTGAACCCGTATTGAAAGTAGCGCGCCGCAAATACCGTCTGCGTCTGCTCAATGCCGGACCAGACCGGTTTTACGAATTCTATCTGGTCAACGGTGCGAATGTGGTGCAAAGATTCACTTATATTGCCAACGACGGCAATCTTCTGCCTGCGCCTTTGCTGAATCAGACCAACGTCCGATTGGGTGTGGCCGAGAGGGGGGATATCGTTGTCGATTTCTCGCAATATGCACTGGGAACGGAACTCTATCTGGTCAATCGATTGGATCAAACCACTACTCGTGGACCGGGTGCAGTGGTTGCACCGGGAACCCGGGTACTCAAAATCGTGGTCAATCGCGACCCTTCGGAACCGGATGTCAGTCGCGTACCGAGTGTTTTACGCCCCATACGCAGACCCACGGCAGCGGAAATTGCAGCTGCACCGGTCAGAAAATGGACATTCAACAGAACCCGGGGTTTGTGGACCATCAACAGCAAGCTGGTCAATGTCAGGTCTGCCGGTGCTCACATCGAGAAAGAGGGTATGGAAATCTGGGATATCGATAATCCCAATGGCGGCTGGAGTCATCCTGTACACATTCATTTCGAGGAAGGGCATATCCTGCAACGATTCAGAAATGGTGTTGCTGTGGCAGTTCCACCGCATGAACGAGGCCGAAAGGACGTCTATGTATTGGGGCCCAATGAGCGAATCCGCCTGTTCCTGCGTTTTCGTGATTTTCCAGGCAAGTATGTCATGCACTGCCATAACATGATTCACGAAGATCACGCCATGATGGTGCGTTGGGATATCGTGGAGTAATAGGAGCTATCGATCATGAATAAAGAGAGAATGAAGATGAATACACGCAGGGAAATGCTTGCTGGCATGGGGCTGGCAACACTGGGGCTGGTTGGTTTGAATGCAGCTTGGAGTAAACTGGGTTCAACGGCGGATACACTCCGATCGGCAGCACTCGGCGATGTTACTCCGTTTCCCAATGTGAAACTGATAACGCATGAAGGTGAAACCGTTCGGTTCTATGATGATCTGGTTCACAATAAAGTGGTTGCAATCAATATGATGTATGCACAATGTGCCGGAATCTGTCCGATTGCGACAGCCAATCTGTTGCAGGTTCAGGATATGCTGGGCGAGCGCGTTGGACGTGATGTGTTCATGTATTCGATCACGTTGCAACCGGAACTTGATAATCCTGCTGGCTTGAAGCGATATGCAGAACGCCATGGCATCGGGTCCGGCTGGAAGTTTCTGACCGGGGATCCGGCTGATATCGAGCTATTGCGCTACAAGCTTGGGTTTTTTGATCGTGAGGCAGGTCTCGATGATGTCAAGGAGAACCATACTGGCATGGTGCGAATCGGAAACGATGCGGTAAATCGGTGGAGTATGGCGCCATCATTAGCCGAGCCCCAGCAAATCATGGCCACGATCAATCATCTTGATCCCAAAGCCATACATACGCATATCACACAGGGTTGATTGGATTTGATCTTTACAGCAATTGAAATAGCGTGCGTGGTCATTTTGTGTGGATGACAGGTTGGTGATGCACTTCAAACTCGGCAATGCTCACTATTTCAGTTGATCTGTAAGTTTGAATCGACAGACTGTGCTGGTTTTCCTGATACTTTTATGATTTGACTGCATCTTTCATGATCAGAACCAGTTTTATCCGATCGGAAATATGCAGCTTGCGAAAAATCTCTGTTAAATGAGCCTTGACCGTGCGTTCAGTAATGGCAAGCCGTTGAGCAATTCGTTTGTTGCTTTCTCCGTAACCCACGAGCATGGCAATCTCGTATTCGCGACGAGTGAGATTTTCCAGGAGCTGGTTGATCGCAAGTTCAACTCTGTTTTTTTCATTGGTTACCCTGACTAACTCATTCAGAATCTGGCTGGTTAATGATCGACGTATCCATAAATCGCCTTGTTTGACGACCTGAATGACGCGACTGATCTGCTGCGGTGGCATGTCGCTGGGACAGCATCCCTTTACGCCGGCTTTGAACAGATTCCATTCGGTTTCACCTAGTAATTCCGGACTGAAAACAATAATCTTCAAATTCTTGTGGAGATTGACGATGTCGGCGATCGAGTGGGAATGATTGAATCCCGGCAATTCATAATCCAGCAGCAGTATTTCCGGATCGGTGCGTTTTAGTTTGTCGAAGAGCGAATCAAAATGATGGCATGTGGATAATGTGGAAAAATCCAGTATTGCCTGCTCCCAGTGAAATAAAATCGTTTTATTTGCGCTGGCGAGCAGTATCAAAGGCTTTCCTCTCGCATCTCATGCTGAAAGGCGATCACAATTTGCTCCATGATTTTTCCCTGCATTTTGCGCGAAATCCAGATTTCTCCCTGATCCACTGCTTTGACGACCTTTGATAAATCCAGGGAGTTCAAGTCACTCAAAATAAAACCGCGGGCTCCACTAGCCAGTGTCCTGAATAAGTAGTCATCCCTGACTGTTTCATTGATTACCATGATTGCATGGGTATCCGGACAAAGATATTGCAGTGCCAGTAAGAAATCACAGTATTCTTCAATGGAATTGTTGGCATTTACCAATAACACTCTTGGACTCAAACGTTTGATTCGGGCCAGGGCGTTATCAATGACTGTCATTTCATGACGTGATTCCTGACGGCGTTCAAGCTGGGAATTGTAACTGGATTCATTGTCGATCAATAATTTAATTTGCTTGTTATTTTGTTGGACCAGCTTATCAACAGAAATTTGTTGTTCCTGATCTATTTCAACCACTGCCACGGTTATAGCCTGCACATTTACTCCTTTGGTGATACCTGCCAGACAGCCAGGAATGCTGCAATTTTTGGAATACACATACATGTTTATCCACAGTGAATTGCCGATTGTTTCACTTCAATAATGAAGGCATTGCAGTATTTGTAAAAATGAAAAAAGTCTGCAGGGTGACATTGAATAATTGAGACAATTTCTTGCGATGATTTGATTGTTGTATCCGATGACCCGGTTTCCAGGAAAATTGCAATTAAACTGGGTATGGCATCAAATTTGGGTCAGCAACTCTAGACGTTTGGAGCATATCACAAACTTTCATTCGGGAGAAAATTTAGGTTTCTTGTTTTTAAGGCGCTGTATTATATTGATTGATAGAATATATGCCTACTTCGGATGCTTGTGGGGATATGCAACTTTACGATTTTAGGTACCACTTAATTGCTCTTTGGTTTCGATCGCATGGAAAAACTGCACGACATCTTGCAAATTCCGGGTTCTTTTCATGGGGGGCAGGCTTTGCCAGATTTTTTTGCCATAAGTTTTGGCTATTAACCTCGGATCACAAATCATCAGCACCCCCCGGTCAGTTTCACCACGAATCAATCGACCTGCTCCCTGTTTCAATTGAATGATTGCGTGAGGTAATTGATACTCCATGAAAGCATTGCGACCTTCCTGATTGATTTTTTCTATTCGTGCAGACAAAACAGGATCGTCCGGGGAAGCAAACGGCAACTTGTCGATAATGACTAGCGACAGTGCTTCTCCCCTGATATCGACGCCTTCCCAGAATGACTGGCTGCCGATCAGAATGGCATTGTCTGTAGCCCTGAAGCGTTCCAGTAAATGGGAGCGAGAGCCTTGCCCCTGCAGAAACAGGGGAAAAGGCAGGGATTCGATCGACGATAATAATTCATAGACCCTTTGCATGGAGCGTAAACTCGTGCAAAGAATGAAAGCTCGCCCCTGGCTTGCATGCAGGACGGGTAGAGCAGCTTGTACGACCTGATCGATATAATTGGGATGATTGGGTTCAGGTAATCCACTGGGGACATACAACAGGGCTTGTTCGGAAAAATCGAAGGGGCTGTCCCATGTTGCCGTGCGTACTTCTGACAATCCCATTTCATGATTGTAATGGCTGAAGTCACTTTTGATCGAAAGTGTCGCAGATGTGAAAATCCAGGCACGCGGCGTCGACATCATCTGACGCTTGAAGATCTCGGCGATGGATAAGGGGGTCGCATTCAGTTGTAGGGCATGATGAAAGACCTCGAGCCAGCGTATATGATCGTGCATCTCGGCGTCATTGCACCAGCGTTCAAGCAGATATAAATGCTGTGCAGCGCGTTGCCTGCAGTTTTCCAGTCCTTCGGATCGTTCGGCTTGATTTTCCAGTAACTTCAATGCGCTAATTTGTTGATCGATCAGGCGACGTAAAGCCGTCTGGAATTCGCTATTGTTTTGTACTGCTTGCCAGGATAACCGGGTATTCTCGCCGGTTACAGCCAGACGCAAATCACGCACCGATTTTTCCAGTTTGGCAAGTGCGGCAGGTAATTCAGTAAAATCGGCTGCTGATCGAATGGATTCTGCCAAGGTGTCGCGAATCAAATCGAGTAATTGTGCTGTGCTGATGCTTTCTCCAAAAAATAGGCTTGCCGTATCGGGTAGCTGGTGCGCCTCATCGAAGATTACCGTGTTACAGGCTGGCAAAAGCTCTGACAGGCCTTCATCGCGCAACATCACGTCGGCAAAGAATAAATGGTGATTGACTACAACGATTTCTGCGAGCAAGGCTTGTTTACGGGCTTCCATCACGAAACATTTTTTATAGCTCGGACATTCCGAACCCAAGCAGCTTTCGCGTGTCGAGGTCACTTGCTGCCAGATGGCTGCATGTTCTGGAACAAGATTCAGTTCACTTTTATCGCCACTGGCACTGTTATTGGCAAATCGCTCGATAATGGGTAGGTATGCTGCTTCCTCGCGACTATCGAAACTCATGCGGGAATCCTGCAGGCACCTTTCCAGGTGATAATGGCAAATATAGTTGTTGCGGCCCTTCAGTAATGCTACGGTAACCGGAATATTGATGGCTTTGCGTGCAGTGGGAATGTCACGATAAAAAAGCTGGTCCTGTAGCGTTTTGGTACCGGTGGAAATGATCACCTTGCCACCTGCAAGCAAGGCGGGAATGAGATAAGCCAGTGTTTTGCCTGTTCCCGTACCGGCTTCTGCAACCAGGACTTGCCGGTTTGCGATCGTGTCCGCAATTACTTCGGCCATTTCCAGTTGCTGAGGACGTTCGCGAAACTCGGGGAAATTGCTTGCCAGTACGCCATCAGAAGAGAAGATTGATTTAATTTCAAGCATATGGCGTATAAAGTTTACAAAAAACTCTGTCAGAGAAGGTGAATCGATTTTTCCACGTCGGAAATGTGATAAGGTATGCCGCTAAATCAAGAAGCTGAACATTATCATTGCAGACAAGTTGAGCATTAATAGCTTACCTGATGAAAGTAATAGTACAATATCGCACCGCGTGATTGAATCCATTATACGACTCTATGTGTTGTGATTACTTTGTCATGACTGGAAATACAAGTAAGAAGCCATCAGCATTCATGAATTCCCTCAAACATGTATTTACTATTCACTTGGTTTTCGATTCGATTGCAATAATTTTGCTACCCTTCACCCAGTGCGGAGAGGGAAATAAGTATTTTGTATAGATTTTCAGTTTCCTCATATCGTCATTTTGTCGCCAATTCGAGCCGAGGTGTATTGTTTTCGGTGTTTCTACTCGCCCTGCCATTGACAGGTCCAGGTGGGGAGTTGTGGGCCCAATCCACAAAACCCACCAAAGAATCGCAATCTACCGTCAAACCTCAGCGCAAACCGGTTTACATCGAAGCAGATCGTGTTACCGGATATTACAAGCAGGAAGTCGAGGCGGAAGGTAATGCAGAATTGCATTACAACGACAATGTATTGACTGCCGACCGCATGAAATATTTCCAGGTGACGGAAGATACCGAAATCGAGGGCAATGTTCGACTCGACAGACCCAAGGATATTTTGCAGGGAAAGGACCTTCAGCTTAATCTGGAGACCGATGAAGGGCGTATGTCCGAGCCCCGGTATCTGATGAAAGAGAAGAAGGGGCGTGGTGCCGGAAGTACCTTGTTGTTCGAAGGTAAGGATAACTATCGCCTGCAAGATGCCAGCTATACGACCTGTCCAGAAAACAACAATGACTGGTACATTCGTGCCAGGGAACTGGAAATCGACAACAAAAAGGAAGTCGGAACGGCTCGACATGTCAGTGTCCTGTTCAAGGATATTCCGATTCTGTATTCACCCTGGATCGATTTTTCCTACAGCGGCAAGCGTAAAACGGGATTACTCGCACCTGTTATGGGCTATAACGTGAAGACCGGCTTCGATGTCGCGTTGCCTGTTTATCTCAATATTGCTCCCAATATTGATGCGACGATCGCACCCCGCATCATGACCATGCGCGGTTTCATGCTGAGCAATGAATTCCGTTACATGGGGCATAACAATATGAATGGTCATTTGCTATTCGATATCTTGCCCAGAGACATCAATACCGATCAGACCCGCTGGGGGATTTTGTACACGCATACGCAAAGCCTGGCCAAGGGGTGGCAAGGTTTCATGAATTACAACCAAGTATCGGATGATCGTTATTTTCGTGAACTGACGCCCAATCTGGCTCAAACGAGCTTGACCAATCTGTCTCAACAAGGCGGGGTGTCGTATACCGGCAGATGGGGAAATAACGGCTCACTGAGCTTTACCGGATTTGCGCAACGGTTTCAGACCATTCAGGATCCAAATGCACGGTTTGTCTCTCCTTACGAGCGTTTGCCGCATTTTTCCATCAATGCGGTCAAGCGCAATATTGGGAAAATGGACTTCGATCTTAATACGAGCTGGACCAATTTTTATCATCCAACCCTGGTCGATGGTAAAAGATGGGTTGTTTATCCGAGTCTAAGCTTGCCTCTGCGTAACGAGTTTGGCTATATCACTCCC
Source organism: Nitrosomonas sp. (assembly GCA_017879645.1). Classification (GTDB taxonomy): domain Bacteria; phylum Pseudomonadota; class Gammaproteobacteria; order Burkholderiales; family Nitrosomonadaceae; genus Nitrosomonas. The sequence goes on along the minus strand of JAAEXZ010000008.1, from coordinate 6,164 downwards.
AAGATTGGTTTGCATTACACGAATTACGATCTCGCTCAGGCTCAGGGTAGTCACGGACAAAATATCGATCGTATATTACCCATTTTCAGTATAGATAGTGGCATAGCATTTGACCGTCAGTTGCAAATAGGGGGCAGGAATTTCGTGCAGACACTGGAGCCGCGCGTGTTTTATGCCTATATTCCCTATAAAAATCAGGACTATCTGCCTAACTTCGATTCGGCTGTGAACGATTTTAGTTTTGCGCAGATGCTGACCGAGAACCGCTTTAGTGGCGGCGACCGGATCAACGATGCGAATCGTACTACGGTGGCCTTGACCTCGCGCTTTGTCGAACAAGATACCGGCGTGGAGTTTTTGCGGTTGGCCGTGGGGCAGCAATTCAACTTCAACGATCCTCGGGTGCTGCTGCCCAATACGCCTCTCAATCCGCAAGTCACCAGTGGGAAATCTGATTTCATTGCGGCCATTTCCGGTCGTTTGACACAGAATATCCGTACAGATTCCAATATACAAATGGACGAATCCAAATTATGGATCGAGAAAGTTCGTACCGGCATCAGTTATCAGCCAGAAACGGGTAAAGTGATCAATTTTGGCTACCGGTTTACCCGGGATGTGCTCGAACAGGTGGATACCTCGTTTCAATGGCCCATTACGGGCAATTGGCATGGTGTAGCGCGTGCAAACTATTCCCTCAAGGATGACAAGCTGCTTGCCGGACTGGCCGGATTTGAATACAACGCCTGCTGCTGGGCATTGCGCGTGGTCTTGCAGCGCCTGACCACGGCGACACAAACCACGACCACCGCTTTTTTTGTGCAACTTGAACTGAAAGGGTTGATGGGAATTGGCAATAACCCACTCCAGGTTTTACAACAGAGCATACCCGGATACACGAGTGTGTACTAAAAATGAATGAATATTCTGTACTGATCGAGTGACTGTATCACCATGCCTAGCCTTATTTGCCGTTGCATTTTACTCATTGCACTATTTTCTCCTTCATGGGTTGTCGCCCAGGGGATTGAATTCCCGTCGGGGCCCAAGGCAATTGACCGTATTGTTGCCGTCGTCAATGAAGATGTGATAACTCGTCAAGAACTCAACGACGCCATGAAAATCGCTGTTGAACGACTTCAGTTGCAGGGTTTGCAGTTGCCTGATCATTCTGTGCTGCAAACCCAGGTGCTGGAAAATGTCATTACCAAACACGTGCAGTTACAGCATGCCAAGGAAGTCGGATTGTCGGTGAGCGAAAGCGAAATCGATGAAACCATCCGGCGTATCGCGGATGATAATAAATTGACTCTGCAGGAATTTCTGGCTGCATTGGAGCGGGATAACATCAGCTACAACAAGTTCAGGCTCGAGATTCGCGATGAAATGATCATGGCCCGGCTCAAGGAGCGCGAAGTAAAACATCAGGTCAATGTTACCGAGGGCGAAGTGGATAATTTTTTGCGCACGCAAGAAACATCGTCGGTTGGGGATGATGAGTATCGGCTTGCGCATGTTCTTGTTTTGGTGACCGAAACCATGGACCCGGCGCAAATACAGCAACGTAGCGAGCGGGCCGAAAAAGCGCTGGCTAAATTGAAGGAAGGTGTTGATTTTTCCAAAGTGGCTGCGGAATTTTCCGATGCGCCCGATGCCTCGAAAGGCGGCATCATCGACTGGCGTCCCATTTCACAGATGGGACCCAAGTTTGCCGAAATGCTTGAGCCCATGCAGCCCGGTGAGATAACCCCAATTGTACAGAGTCCCTCGGGTTTTCATATTTTCAAGCTACTGGGGAGGCGAGCTCAGGAAGTTCCTACCGTGATCATCGATCAAACACATGCCCGGCATATTCTCATCAAGATCAATGAATTAACTTCGGAAAACGAAGGCAAATTAAAAATCACCCAGATCAAAGAACGTCTGGATCGGGGAGAGAATTTCGAGGAGCTGGCGAAGCTTTACTCGGAAGATACCAGTGCTTCTTCCGGCGGGGATCTGGGATGGCTCTCACCCGGTGATACGGTATCGGCATTCGAGCAGGCCATGAACAAGCTGACACCGGGACAAATCAGCGAACCCGTGCAGTCGCAATTCGGCTGGCATCTCATCCAGGTCATCGAACGACGTTCTCAGGACATCAGTCTGGACAGACGAAGACAGTCGGCGCGCCAAGCCATACGCACGCGCAAGTCCGATGTGGTTGTCCAGGAGTGGCTGCGGCAACTGCGCGATCAGGCTTACATTGAACTGCGGCTGGACGATGAATAAATCCGTGAATCCTGTATTGGCACTAACGGTAGGTGAGCCTGCAGGCATAGGGCCCGATTTGTGCATTCAACTGGCGCAACAGACTCTGCCTTGTCATCTGGTGGTGATTGCAGATGGCGAAGTGCTGCTTGCGCGTGCGAAACAACTCCATCTTCCGTTACAAATCCGGGAAGTCAACAAAGCAGGAGAATGGCTGGATCCTGTGCCGGGGCGTTTGCTGGTTATGCATGTGCCTGCGCAGCAGACAGTGGCTCCGGGTGTACTGAATCCGGCTAATGCACGATATGTTCTGGAAACGCTAAAACAGGCGGTTGAAGGATGTCAGTCCGGGTTATTCGGTGCCATGGTAACGGCGCCGGTACATAAAGGTGTAATCAATGATGCGGGTATCGCCTTTACCGGACATACCGAGTTTCTAGCCGATTTGACGGGAAGTCGCGTGGTTATGATGCTTGTTGGCGGCAAAATGCGTGTTGCCTTGGCAACCACTCACTTGCCATTGAAAGATGTTCCGGCAGCCATTACCCCTGAAAGAATTGAAAGTAAATTACGTATTATCCATCAGGATCTGCAACGACGCTTTTTGATTGATTCACCGCGTATCGCCGTAACCGGACTCAATCCCCATGCCGGTGAATCCGGGCATCTGGGGCGTGAAGAAATCGACGTTATCATTCCGGTAGTGGATAAGCTTCGAGCTGAAGGCATGCGAATTACCGGTCCGGTTCCTGCTGACACCATATTCAATATTGCACATCTGGCGCATTATGACTGCATTTTTGCCATGTACCATGACCAGGGTTTGCCGGTATTGAAACATGCCAGTTTTGGCGGAGGTGTCAATGTGACATTGGGTTTGCCCATCATACGGACTTCGGTGGATCACGGCACGGCGCTGGATCTCGCGGCAACAGGCCGAATACATAGCGGTAGTTTGTTGGCCGCCATCGAACTGGCATCGCAACTGGCCATGAATCAGTCTGTCACGTCTGGTAATGTTGCATAGACCACGCAAGCGCTTTGGTCAGAATTTTCTGGTCGATCAACAGGTGATTGCCGAAATCATTGCTGCAATTTCGCCACAGCCTGACAATCATATTGTTGAAATTGGACCTGGTTTCGGAGCATTGACTACCCAATTGATACAGCCAGCCGAAAAACTGGATGTCATCGAAATCGATCGGGATCTCGTCGAAGCATTAAAACAGCAGTTTGCTTCCGAAAAACTCAACATCCATGCCGCGGATGCGTTGCGTTTTGATTTTTCTGCATTAGGGCGGAGTATGCGAATTGTGGGTAACCTTCCCTATAACATTTCAACGCCGCTACTGTTCCATATCAGCCAATTTTCCGATCAGATCGTGGATATGCACTTTATGCTGCAAAAAGAAGTGGTGGAGCGCATGGTTGGCGTGCCTTCATCACCGCAATATGGAAGACTTTCAGTCATGCTGCAATATCGTTTTCATATGGAGCATGTTTTTACTGTTCCAGCAACGGCGTTTCGTCCGATGCCCAAAATCGAATCTGCAATTATTCGCATGATGCCCATTCCTAGATCCGATTTAACGGTTCGGGATGAGAAAATACTCGCGAGAATCGTTGCTGCTGCATTTTCACAACGCCGCAAGACTCTACGTAATTCGCTGCAAGAATTTATGAAAGAGAGTGACTACGCGGCACTCGGAATTGACCCAGGATTGCGGGCAGAAAATCTGTCAGTGACTGACTATGTCAATGTTGCCAATCATTTGTCGGCATGAATGAAATCCATGATTTGTTGGCTTCAGGGTTGCTACAAGCCATGTGGAATGGAATTTGATGCGCTTTCAATTCAAGAATGGTGTAGAATTGCGAAATTTTTATTCCTAACGATTAGGAACGGTGATACGTGGCTTTTTTCGTACAAAAATATGGTGGCACTTCGGTCGGCAGTACTGAGCGGATCAAGAATGTTGCTCGCAGGGTGGCCAAATTTCATGCGCAAGGACATCAGATCGTTGTAGTCGTTTCGGCGATGAGTGGCGAAACCAATCGGTTGATTGCGCTGGCTCATGAAGTTCAGGAAAATCCGGATACACGTGAACTGGACGTGATGGTATCCACGGGTGAGCAGGTATCCATTGCATTGTTGTCGATGGCATTGATGTCGCTGAACATCAAAGCTAGAAGCTATACCGGTTCACAAGTCAGGATCCTGACAGATAGTGCTCACACAAAGGCACGTATTCTGAACATTGATGAAGCCAGAATCCGTGCAGACTTGGATGCGGGCTATGTGATTGTGGTCGCGGGTTTTCAGGGAGTGGATGAGAGAGGCAATATTACGACCCTTGGCCGAGGTGGATCGGATACAACTGGGGTAGCACTCGCCGCCGCATTAAAAGCGGATGAATGTCAGATTTATACCGATGTTGATGGGATTTATACGACTGATCCACGGGTGGTGGCGGAAGCCAGAAAACTGAACACCATTACCTTTGAAGAAATGCTGGAGATGGCAAGCCTGGGTTCCAAGGTTTTGCAACTGCGCTCCGTCGAATTTGCGGGGAAATATAAAGTCAAGCTGAGGGTTTTATCCAGCTTTGAAGAGGAAGGGGATGGCACCCTGATCACTTTTGAGGAAGATGTAAATATGGAACAAGCAGTTATTTCAGGTATTGCTTTTAACCGTGATGAAGCCAAAATTACTGTATTGGGTGTTCCTGATCATCCTGGAATTGCATATCAGATTCTTGGCCCGGTAGCGGATGCCAACATTGATGTCGATATGATCATTCAAAATGTTGGGCATGATGGATTGACTGATTTTTCTTTCACGGTTCACCGAAATGAATTTAAAAACACATTGAATATTCTGCGTGAAAAGATTCAGCCGCATATTGGCGCACGCGATGTGCTCGGAGGTGATAGAATCGCGAAAGTTTCTGTTGTCGGCGTTGGGATGAGATCGCATGCGGGGATTGCGAGTAAAATGTTCCGCGTACTAGCTGAGGAAGGTATCAACATACAAATGATTGCCACATCAGAAATTAAAATTTCTGTTGTAGTGGATGAGAAGTACATGGAGTTGGCTGTAAGAGTGCTTCATAAGGCTTTTGATTTGGAACAAGCGCTTTAATTTACCAAATTCTTTAATCAGTATTTTCGGAGAGATGGCCGAGTGGTCGAAGGCGCTCCCCTGCTAAGGGAGTATAGGCTCAAAAAGCTTATCGAGGGTTCGAATCCCTCTCTCTCCGCCACCTGAATTTGCTTACTCGTAATAGACCCTAACACCTTGAACGGTAATGGAGTTTCGGCGGTTCTAAGTCCTGTATTTCGGTCATATTGGAACCCACCCGGAAAAGCCAATTTTAATACCGCGCGGCGGTCGCTCAACCGTCCGGAATCCCAGAGTTTATAAGGGCTTGCAACAAAATCCAGAGCGGTTCTAAGTGCTGCATCATACGATCTCATCGGGCGCATGGATTGACTGGATTTTTCAACCAGAACGGCTTTGTCGGTTTCCATCTGTTTGAGCCGCTTTTCATACGCCTTGATCATCGTCTGGCTATCCGTCTCAATCAACCTGTCCATCACTTGTTCGATTGCGCTATTGAGCTTTTTTATTTCACGTTCTGTCGATTGGCCGCGCTGCGCAATTTGTGCCTGACGGTAATTCCACCATACCTCGAACATCTTGGTTGCTGTTTTGAATAGTGGCACCGAAGGCACAAGCTGGTGCAGCAGACTTACAAATTCTCCCTCAATCTTCTCACGGGCAATGGCCTTGCCGTAGCTCTCGCAACCTTTGGAGAAGCAATAATAGTACGGATAGTGCTTGCTTCTCCCTTTAGTCCAACACGCAGTCAATGGATTGTCGCAATCTGCGCAACGCACTGCACCTCTGAGCG
>JAAEXZ010000167.1 GCA_017879645.1 Nitrosomonas sp. | reverse complement strand
GTATACTATGTGCAACATTAGGTGTATCGCACAGCGGTTATTATGACTGGACTAAACGCAAGCCTAGTGAGCGGGTCATTGCCAACTGCCGATTGATTGAGCAGATCATGATGATATACCGCAAAAGCGATTGTACGTATGGCCGCCCCCGCATTACCGTTGAATTAATCGATCTTGGAATCAGGGTCAAGGCAGACTAATGCGTGAAGCTGAAATTAAAGGTGTGAGCCGCAGGCGAAGTTTTGTGATTACGACCCATCGGAATAAACGTGACCGTCCTGCTCCGGATTTAGTGCAGCGTCATTTCAAGGCAACCAGCATCAACCAACTATGGATTGCGGACATGACTTATATTCCAACCTGGGCAGGGTTCTTATATCTGGCCGTGGTCATCGATGTATTCAGCCGCAAGGTAGTGGGGTGGTCTTTCGGTGAAACCATGACAGCAAACCTAGTGATCACTGCGTTGAACATGGCGTTAATCACCCGTAAACCGGGCAAAGTGATTCATCACAGCGATCAGGGGAGTCAATATACCAGCGTTGAGTTCGGCAAGCGTTGCAAGGAAATGGGGGTTCGTCCTTCGATGGGCAGTGTAGGCGATGCCTATGATAACGCAATGGCTGAGAGCTTTTTTGCTTCCCTGGAATGTGAGCTGATCGACAGGCGTTCCTGGAAAAACAAAACTGAAGCAAGGTTGGCCATATTTACCTGGATCGAGTCCTGGTACAACCCAACACGTAGGCATTCTGGACTGGGATACTTATCACCGAACAATTTTGAAAGGAAACTGAATGAGAATAATCAAACCTCGATAAACTTTAATCCGCTTTCGCAAGTCGAGACTTTCTCGACTCCATGAAAAAAATGTCCGTCAAAATGGGACAACTCCAACTCCACTCGCTGATGGCGGGCATAGGTTTCCTTACTATAAGACTCAATGCAAACCTCAGATGGATTGATGCCTATTTGACGGGCGACATACTCAATATCCGTATGGTGGAACTGCCGGGCAAAGAATTTGCGCCGTGCCTTGAAGTAGCCTGCCACCACTAGAAAACAGACTTTATTAATAGGCGTCCGCAAGTTCACCATTGAATCTTCGAGCAACAAAGGCAAGGAGAAAAACCGTTTTCGCTCAGAGCTGTTGAACACCGGTGGAGATTCGAATGCTTCCTCCTCCGGGGTGTTGAAAATTTTCATTCTTGCCATGGGGCGAACTCACTAGATGAAAAATGTACAGAAATTCTTTATACTTTAAACGATCATTTATACGATAAGAAAAATTAGACAAAAATACTTGATATTCCTATCGATATGTTTATCTTATAATCTGGAATTTCAGGTATTTATCGAATAACGTAATTATGTCGACTAAAGTGACTACAGCCACTCGCAAAACGGTCGCTTATCTGCGGGTGTCGACGCTCGACCAGGATCTTGAGAAGAACAAGGCGGATATCCTGAACTTTGCCAACCATCGCGATCTGGGCAAGGTGAATTTTGTTGAAGAGATTGCCTCCGGACGAAAGCCCTGGCGAGAACGTCAAATCGCACAGGTGTTAGAAGAATTGCAGAGTGGTGATGCCATTATTGTGGCCGAACTTTCGAGACTGGGCCGTAGTATGCTCGAATGTATGGAGATTCTGGCGCTCGCTACGCGCAAGGGTATCTGTGTCTATTCGGTGAAGGGAAGCTGGCAACTGGGCCATAGTATCCAGAGCAAGATCATTGCTCTGGCATTCTCGATGGCGGCAGAAATTGAGCGGGATTTGATTTCTCAACGAACCAAGGAAGCTTTGCGCTTTAAAAAGGAACAGGGCATCACGCTGGGTCGACCCAAAGGGCCAGGCAAAAGCAAGCTGGATATTTTTCGGCCGGAAATCGAGGGTCTGTTAGCGAACGGCTCAACGCAGCGGTTCATCGCGCAGCGTTACCACACAACAGAAGCAAACTTTCACAATTGGCTCAAAAAGAATGGGTTGAAGATAACCAAAGCCCGCACGCCATCGTGAGAGCGACTTTAGAAGAAGGTGGAGGAACAAGGTTGGCTCATTAGAAGTTTACGCCTTGTAATAACTCAAAATCCTATGGGACTTTGGTGTCGTTTGTTTAAACTCACCCAATAGCTCCGCCACGGTTTCTTTGAGCGCACGAGTCTCGCCGCGAAGATTCTTGACTTCATCCGAAGTCGCCTCACGAGCAATATCCCCGGCTAATCGCTTTTTGCCAGCTTCCAAAAATTCCTTGGACCAGCGGTAATAGATATTGGTATGGATGCCCTCCCGGCGGCATAGCTCTGCAATACTGTCTTCACCTCGAAGACCTTCTAGCACGATGCGGATTTTTTCCTCTGCTGAGTATTGGCGCCGCGTTACTCGGCGTATATCGCGTACGGTCTTCTCGACACTGCGGTTTTGCTGATTTTTCGTATCCCTCCAACCGCACCACCTACCCGCATTCCTTCAACAATGCTTCAATAGTTTCGGTTGGAAACGGTAGCAGTTCATCGATTCGATTATTAGGCCAGGTGGGAAGTTTTTCGAGTGTGTCGGCTAGCCATTTAGCGGGGTTAATCCCGTTGAGTTTTGCAGTGCCGAGCAGGGTTTGAATGGCAGATGCGCGTTTTCCGGCGCGTTCGGAACCGGCGAACAACCAGTTTTTCCTGCCGAGTGCGATGGGGCGAATCGTGTTTTCGACGGGATTGTTGTCAATGGGCAGGTATCCGGCGCCGGCATAGCGGATCAAGCTTTGCCAACGCCTCAAGGTGTAGTCGATGGCTTTGGCGGTACCGCCACCATCGGCGGTATGGGCGCGGGTTTGTAGCAACCAGTCGTGCAACGATTGCAGGATCGGCAGGCTTTTTTCGGTGCGCAGTCGCTGCCTGGTTTCGATGGTTAAATGTTTGCCTTCGTCTTCGACGGCATAAAGTTTGCCGATACGTTGCGCGTGCGCCCAACAGCCGAGTTCGGTGCAGTTGCCGACGAGGGTGAATAACGCTTTGTAACCGGCGTAGTCGTCGACAACGAGATGACCTTGCCAACCGTCGAGGAAGTCTCGCGCATGTCTACCGCTACGGCTGGTCTGGTAGTTGAACACGATGATGCGCGGCCCCGACTCTAAATCGTTGCTGCGATACGCCCACAGGTAGGCGCGCTGTGTTTTTCCGCTGCCGGGGTCCAGTTGCGCCACCGGGGTTTCGTCGGCGTGCAGCACACCTCCTTGCAATAAGTGCAAAATCAGCCGGTCAGCCAGTGGTTGCAGCGCAACGCCGACGCGTCCAACCCATTCCGCCAGAGTGGAGAGCGATAGCGTGACACCTTCCCGGGCGGCGATTTGTGCGATGCGATACAACGGCAGGTGATCGAGGTATTTGGCGGTGGTGATCCAGGTAAGTAGCCCGGGGGCTGCCATGCCGCCGTCGATGATGGCGGGTGGCACGGGTTTTGCAGTCACGGTTTCGCAACACCGACAGCCGTATTGCGGGCGGATATGGCGGTGTACGAAGAACCGAGCCGGTTCCACATCGAGTTGCTCGGTGACGTCTTCACCGATTTTTACCAGATCACTGCCACACTGCTGGCATTGACAGGATTGCAGTTCATGCCGGTATTCGATGCGTGGCAGATGATCTGGAAGTGGCTGGCGCCCGGTGCGTGTAAGCTTGGGCTGCTGCGGAACCGGCAACTGCTCGATTTCCGCTTCAATCGCCGAAGCATCGGTTTGCCAGTCTTCTTCGAACAAGTTTAACTGCGGTCGCGACAGTGCTTCGCTTTTCGCGCCAAAACGAATACGGCGCAAATGCGCCAGTTCCAGCATCAATGCCTGGTTTTTCGCTTCCAGCAGTTTGCGCTCGCTTTGTGCTTGCGCGAGCAGTGATTGAATCAGATTCGATACCTCGGTTTTAGCTTCGGGCGTAAGGTTCAGATGATCTAATTCGATTGACTGTTTTGCGTGCCTTTTCATGGCGTTATTATACCGCAATAACCGCGCAAAGTGGCGCCAGTATTGGATTTTAGCTATATTTTATAGCGCGGGATTGCAACCCCAGACGACGCCAGTCCACCCCGGCAATCAACCACTCCCATTGCGACGAAGTCAGTTCCATCCCACCCGTGCCTGAACGTTCCCAGACGAACCGACCCTGATGCAAGCGACGCTGGCACAACCACACTCCAGTACCGTCCCACAGCAGCACCTTGAGACGATTGCCCGTGCGGTTGCAAAACACAAATGCCGAACCCGCGCAAGGCGAACGCTGCAACGCCTGCTCCACCAACACCGACAACCCGTCAATACCACGCCGCATGTCCACCGGTTCAACCATCAGCCAGATCTTCCCCGGATTAGCAATCAAAGGCACTTCAGCAACTCCCCCAGCCAATGCGGCGATACCGTCGACGGCAGTTCCAGTACATGATCGTTCCTTCCGTGGAGACGCAGCATATTCGCCGGTGAAGGCATCGGCTTGATCGTGACCGGAATCAACGCAGCACGCCCCTCGACATGATCGGCACGATGCTTGCGAACCCAGTTGCCAAATGTCTTGATATTCAAACCTTGTTCCCGGCAATAAGCCGCCTGCGACATACCGACGGTTTGCCATGCTTCAATATGAATTCGACGCGCTTCTGATGATGACATCGCTCTTCCTTATAAAAAGTTTGAGGATAGCAGTGATGTGTCAAGGCGTTAATGTGGAAGGGTTGGAGGCTTAC
>JAAEXZ010000166.1 GCA_017879645.1 Nitrosomonas sp. | reverse complement strand
GGCGACGAAAGTGAAAAACCCAGCAGCCATCTGCTCGTTGCCTAGTTTGATGTGGTGAACTCCGAGAAGGAGCGCGCCCATAACAAGGGCGATGCCATCGAGCCCCCAGGCAATGCCGCGGATCGCAGGAGGGGAGAAAGCCCCAGCGAGGCCTAATAGGCCGCCTACAGCAAGGCTGACTGCGGCGAAAAGCGCCAATCGCTTATTACTCATTGCATAGTTAAAGTTTCATGGTTTCCAGAATTCCACTGCACCTTCCGGAAATTGAGATAGGAGCTTGTCAAAGGCTTCCTCATCTACATACCGCCTTAACGCTTGAGCCACATCTCGAATCGCTGTTTCTGGAGAAAAATTATGTTCTGCACGCAACAACTTCACTTCCCGGGTCATCGCTTCACGATCGCCGAATGACTTTTTCTCCTCATTGATATCCCAGTCAGTAACAAATAGAGCCCTAAGACAAATCGGAAGGGTATTTGCAAAATCAATCGCTTCTTTTATCGATATTCTACGGCGGAACACCTGAAACACACTCTGTGTCATCGTGTACGTCACATGCGTACTCCAAAGTCCTGCCGTATCCCGTGCGTCGACCAGATATTCATAAAACTTCGCTGATGCGCGTTCATATTCGGCTGGGACTGGCATATCAAGTTCCTTTGTATCCGAAGGTCGCTTGCGCTTAGTATCCTAGGAAACTTGGCCGCAAAGGCAGGCGGTACTTGGCCGCGAAAGGAATGATGCCACTGGTGCCTGGGGCAACCAAGTGAGGGCTACCGTAGGGAGTCAGTTTGACGGAAGTGTTAGGCATCGCACTTCTTTGTATGCTTGTCGTTTGAATATATGTGCCGAACTGCAGAAGGGCTGAGTAGGATAATGATTAGAATGACGGGCCAGAGGTTTCCACGTTCAAAGGTGTAGGCGCCCAATAAAACAACCCACGACTTATGCTGCACATACCGACCAAAGCTGAACTCGAATATCAGGGTCAGTAATAGCCAAATCAGGCCGACGCCAAGGGCCGTCCGCGCATTGAGCGAACCGACTGAATGGTATGAAAGCCAGGCGACAAAAACGACGCAGGAGGCAAGAATGAAGCCGCTGAGCAGAAGAGCCCATGGGTACCCGATCTTTGGAACGAGAAATAACTCGCGGAAGGCGCCATTGATGATGGCGAGCGCCAAAATAACGAGCCAAGAAAGGAATAGCCGGAGGAGGAACATGATATTTATGATACCTAACGCTTGGGATAACCCGAAGTAGCCCGACAAGGCTATAGTCGGGTTCATCCCGTTGCATGGCAATCATCTGTTTCCAATCGCTTTGAAGAAAGTGTAACAGAATACCCCGTCTTCTTCGGCAGTTCGGTATAAGTCTCTTATCCCTTGGTCAAAAAGGCGTTGTTCAATTATTCCTGCCCTAATCGCCGATTCACGGATACCCTCTGTCATAGCAGTAAATGTTTTTTTGGTGAACCCGTCGACCAGTTCAGGCTTGCTGGCATCGACATAGACCATTCGTGGAGATACATGAACCGAGCTAAAGCCTGCTTGTTGCAATAGCGGATACAACTCTCTTCCTATCATGGCATTACCGCCAGCACGTCGTTGTAGCTCAACCTGACACAAAATAGCCCTGTGTGCCGCTTCGCTGTGGGGATAGAAATAGGTTGAACCATGATCGCCTTCGATGACCGTAATGGTACCACCTATCTTCAATTGTTTTTTCAATATGCGCAGCGCTTCAATGGGTTGCGCGAGATGTTCCAAAACAAAACAGACAAACACATGATCGAAAGACTCCTGATTAAAGGGCAGGTTAAAGATATCTGCCTGCTTGAATTGAACATTGGCCACACCCGCTGCTGCTGCCTTCTTCTCGGCTTCAATTACAGAGGATTCAGATATATCAACGGAGGTAATCCGAGCATATGGGCTGTTCTTAGCAAGAGTAATAGTTTGTGCCCCAACACCACAACCAGCTTCCAGAACACGGCTTCCTGCCGGATAGGAAGTATCAGAATGCAGCAATTCGACCAAGGTAGAAGCCTGGTCTTGCAACCGGATGTTTTCTCGACGATCGTAGCCGTGAACATATCCCTTATCCATGCTTCATCTCCTATACCGAACGCCAAGCTTCACCGGACCCCCGCCGCGCCACAACTGAACCCACCTTTATTAATGTGACCGCCGCGCGGCGAGGGGTCCGAGTGAAAGCGCACCTTTGGTACCCCGCTATCATTGTAACGCCAAGACACTTCTCGCATATCTTGATAGATGCGAGGAGATCAGATGGACATCCGCTTCATCAATTTGGTGCCTGCTATTTTCGATAAATGATGGGAGTGCCTTCGGGTTTAGCACCCACACGTCTGTATTTCGCGCCTCCGCTGTAGGTTCAATATACCAGCCTGGAAACAGAACTACAGGACGCACTACATATTTTTTTCCCGTAGATTCCGCTAGTTTTTCACGAAGCCAGTTGCTTGATGCTCGTGCTTGGGTAACTGGATTTCGGTCTGGTTTCTTTCCAAAAATAGTGACGGATTCTCCGTCAAAGACTATACGAGGTTCGCCTTTGTCTGGCTTCGAAAATGTTTTTGTCTCGATTGCATAAATTCCACTTGCATGAACCACAACGTGATCAATATTAAAGCCATCACCGGGAAAGTCGTGTAGTAAAAGAGCACCATTAGACCGAAGACGCTCAAGATATTGCCCAACAGCTTTCTCGCCATCGCGCCCAAGCTTCAGATTCTTGACTTTCGCTAGACCTTTATAGAATTTGTAGATCGAAAACGCGATTGCACCAAGAGCAAATATCGTAGATAGGATTGGGCTTGGAGGGCTATTGAAATACCAATGCCACCACTCCATCATCGCTATCAAAAAAAGTAAAAGTGCAATTATGAAATATTTTAAAACCTCATCAAGCAAAACGTCATAGATTTTATCGTTAGTTGAATCGCCAGGATTTCTGAGAGGCTTGGACTTTATCGGGGACTTCATTTCAGTTGCTGCGAATCAATAGAAGAACTGAGATGTACATTATTGCCTCAGCCGTAGGGACGTCGGTTGCCCGGCGCCCCCGGCACAGTCCCGGACGTGCAGTTTTCCCGCATCCGGTTCTTCGGTTGTACTCGCCTTCGCGCGAGCAAATGGTTCATGCAAACACCCGGTGCGTCGCTGGCCTCTCGGTAATGCGGGGCTTGGCGA